>CAMLNH010000263.1 GCA_946481355.1 uncultured Curvibacter sp. | reverse complement strand
TGTTGATCTCGTCGGCGCGGCCCTGGGCCGCCTTGTTCACGAAATGCGCGTCGGCCAGCAGCGGGCGCGCCATGGACACCATGTCGGCCTGGCCCTCGGCCAGGATCTGCTCGGCCACCTCGGGCGTGTTGATGCGGTTCGATGTGACCAGGGGCGTCGTGATGCCCGCGGCCGCGAACTCGGCCTTCATCTTCTGCGTCACCCAGGCAAAGGCCGCGCGCGGCACGCTGGTAGCAATCGTGGGCACCCGGGCCTCGTGCCAGCCGATGCCGGTGTTGATGATGCTCGCGCCACCCTGGGCCACGGCCTTGCCCAGCGTCACCACCTCGTCCCAGGAGCTGCCGCCGGGCACGAGGTCGATCATCGAGAGCCGGTAGATCAGGATGAAGTCGCGCCCCACGGCCTCGCGCGTGCGTGCCACGATCTCCAGCGGCAGGCGCATGCGCTGGCTGTAGTCGCCGCCCCACTGGTCGTCGCGGTGGTTGGTGTGTTTCGCCAGGAACTGGTTGATGAAGTAGCCCTCGCTGCCCATGATCTCCACGCCGTCGTAGCCGGCCTCGCGCGCCTTGACCGCGCAGTTGACGAAGGCACGGATCTGCCGCTCGACGCCGCGCGCCGAGAGCTCAAAGGGCTTGAAGGGCGAGATCGGCGACTTGATGGCCGAGGGCGCCACCGCCAGCGGGTGGTAGGCATAACGCCCCGTGTGCAGGATCTGCAGCGCGATCTTGCCGCCGGCCTCATGGACGGCCTGGGTCACCACCTGGTGCCGCCGCGCCGCGCCGGACGTGGACAGCGTGCCCGCAAAAGGCTTGGCCCAGCCCGCGATATTGGGGGCAAAGCCGCCCGTCACCATCAGCCCCACCCCGCCCTCGGCCCGCTCACGGAAATAGGCCGCGAGTTTGCTCAGATCGCGCCCGTCCTCCAGGCCTGTGTGCATGGAACCCATGAGCACGCGGTTCTTGATCTGCGTGAAACCCAGGTCCAGCGGGGCCAGCAGATGGGGGTAGTGGGTGGTATTTGTCATGCTGTTCTTTCGTGGGCAGGCACAGGGCGTGCGCGATGATAGGCCGAGCTCCGGCCTGCTGCTGTCATCCCGGTAACCCGGGCCGGCCGGGGCCGGGACCCGCATGCGCTAACATTGCGGTTTCTTTGTTCGCCAGAAGGAGCCCCTCATGGGCAATAAGATCGTTACCGAAGCCGACCGCAAGGCCACTCCCCGTCCCGTGCCGCCCAATGGCTACAGCCTGCCCACCGGCGGCCGCGGCCAGAAGATCAGCCTGGAGCGTGGCGTCGCCACCCGCAGCAAGAAGAACCCGGGCAAGCGCCCCTCCAAGGGCGGCTGATCGCCTGCGGATCGTTCCGCTGCAAGGAAAAGGCCCTCGTCGAGGGCCTTTTGCGTTTCTGGATTCGGCGTCTGTCCCAACGTCGTCCGCTTTTTTATTCAAGCCGCTGCCACGCCAAGCTGCCGGCGCCGCAGCACCAGCACCCCGAACAGCGCCGCCGTCACGTACATGCTGACGGAATAGATGGCCGCCGGCAGCGCGAGCTGGAAGTTCTGCAGCACCGACAGCGCCACGAAGATCGCCAGCGTGGAGTTGTGGATGCCGATCTCGAAGCTCACCGCCGTGGCCATGGCCTTGTCCAGCCCGCCCCAGCGCGAGAGGTAGTAACCGGCCAGCAGGCTCAGCAGGTTGAAGACCAGTACCACTGGCCCCAGGCTGGCAAAGCTCTGGTTCAGCGCCGTCCATTCCTTGGCGATGGCAATCAGCGCAAAGGCCGCCAGCACCAGCACGCTCAAGAGCTTCATGGGCTTTTCCATGCGCGCGGCAAAGCCCGCGCTTTTGCTGCGCACCGCCATGCCGATCAGCACCGGCACCAGGATCACGCCCACCACCTCGAAGACCTTGCCGAACTGCAGGGGCACGATCTGCCCGCTCTGCACAAAGGTGGCGATGGCCCAGTTGGTGATCAGCGGCAGGCTCACGATGGACAGCACCGTGTTGATGGCCGTGAGCGAGATGTTCATCGCCACATTGCCGCCGAAGAGGTGGCTGAAGAGATTGGCCGACACACCGCCGGGTGAGGCCGCCAGCAGCAGCAGGCCCACGGCGTAGATGGGTTCGACCTTCAGCAACACCACCAGCGCCCAGGCCGCGGCCGGCAGCAGCAGCATCTGGATGGCCAGGGCCAGCAACACGGCCTTGGGGTGATGGCGCAGGCGCGCAAAGTCGCCCACGGCCAGCGAGAGGCCCAGGCCGAACATGACCAGGGCCAGCGCGCCCAGCAGCAACGCGGGCAAGGCAGCGGTGAAATTCATGCGGCCGCCACGCGACGCGCGCCGTGCGCACCCTCACCCAGGCGGCGCTGGATCTCGGCGTACACGTCCTGGCGCATCTTGAGCGCAAAGGCCACCTCGGCCGTGAGGAAGAGCGGGCCCACGAGCAGGCCCACGAGATCGTCCACGAAGGCCGGCTTGCGGCCCTCCCAGTAGTGGCCGATGAACTGGATGATCCAGCCCACCACAAAGAGGCCGATGCCCCAGCTCAGCCACACCGTGGTGCTTTGCGCCGCGATCCACTGGCTGATCCACAGGCTCACGACCAGCTGCGCCACCATGGCCAGGCCGAAGCGCAGATCGAGCCGCAGGTAGAAGATGGAAGACAGCACGGCCACCACGAGGGCCGGCGTCAGCGCCAGGGCGCCTACGTCGAGCGCCGGGCGCGAGAGCAGCGTGGTCACGGCCAGCACGATCATGGGGATGCCCACGAAATGCGTGGCCACGTTGCGGTGGTCCTGGTGGTAGGCCGCGTATTGCGTGAGATGGTCGGTCAGTGTTTTCATGGTCGTCTCCTCGTCGGTGTCTTGGACATTGACAGGTGCCCATGATCTGCCTACCCTCGCCCACAGTCTGTCAGGTACCCGACACAAGCCCGCACCCCCGGATAAACCCCATGAATGACGCGCAACACTACCTGCCGGTGCTCAACACCGGCCGCTGGTTCGCCCAGCTGCCGGCCGAGTTTTCAGAGGCCCTGCTGCGCATGGCCCGCGTGCGCCAGCTGGCCAGCGGCGAGGTGCTTTTCCTGCGCGACAGCCCGCCCTGCGGGCTCTACGCCGTGGTGTCCGGTTCGATCCGCATCTCGGGCCAAAGCGGCCGCGGCGACGACGCGCGCGAGGCCCTGCTGGTGCTGCTGCCCCCGCCCCAGTGGTTTGGCGAGATCACCGTCTTCGACGGCGCCACCCGCACCCACCACGCCCACGCCGCCGAGCCCAGCACCCTGCTGCAGGTGCCCCAGGCCGAGCTGCTGGCCTGGCTGCACGAACACCCGCAGCACTGGCGCGACCTGGCCGTGCTCATGGCCGACAAGCTGCGCCTGGCGTTTCAAACGATGGAGGAACAGACCGTGCTCAGCGCCCCGCTGCGCCTGGCGCGGCGCCTCGTGGTCATGGCCGAGGGCTATGGGGTACAGGGCGGCAAGAGCGGCACCCGTCGTGTGCTGGCCGTGACCCAGCAGGAGTTGGCGCTGATGATCGGCATCTCACGCCAGACGACGAACGAGATCCTCAAGGGGATGGAGGCGCGGGGAATCTTGCGGGTGCAGCGTGGGGCAGTAGAAATACGGGATCTTGCGAGCCTCCGCACCCTGTGTCGCTAGCATTTGCGATGACGACCTCATCGAAATAAGTGCATTAAATATTAGCAACTTTCTAGAAAGTTGAAATTCTCAACATCCAAATATCTAGATTTAAATAAATTTGAAGATGGGAAATATCAGGGTCTATCTTTCATATAAAGATAGACACATCCATTAAGGCTCTCGCATTTTCGGAAGTGTGATACCTAATTCTTCAGCACGCTTTTCCAGCCTAGCAACAAGCGAACGATAATCATGTTGGCTAGTCATACTTGCCCAGCCAGCTTTCCATTCTTTGAGTTCCCGATCTCCAACGGCTGGAGCAATTATCGTTAGTCGTTGATTAAATGAAGCGTTCAAGTCCATAACTCCAATGGAAATTGAGGAGCCAAGCATAGCTACGGAAGCAATCAGCACGAGCGAACCCGCCAGGAATATGTGCATATATCTGGGTAATGCATTAGCCGCTGAGGCTCGCGCTAGCGAACGCCCAATGAGCACCCCCATTGCAATCAGAGGAAGAAAACAAACGATTAAGAGCAAAGTAAGGTGC
>CAMLNH010000262.1 GCA_946481355.1 uncultured Curvibacter sp. | reverse complement strand
AAGAACAACGAGGCCTGGATCGACGAGCTGCTCGAAAGTCTGGGCCTGGCCGACAAGGCCAGCGCCAATATGCGCCAGCTCTCGGGCGGCATGAAACGACGTGTGCTCGTGGCCCAGGCCCTGGTACACAAGCCGCCGGTCATCGTGCTTGACGAGCCTACGGCCGGTGTGGACGTGGAGCTGCGCCAGACCCTCTGGGCCTTTGTGTCCAAACTTAACAAGCAGGGTCACACGGTGCTGCTGACCACGCACTACCTCGAAGAGGCAGAGGCCCTGTGCAACCGCATTGCCATGCTCAAGACGGGCAGGGTGGTGGCGCTGGAACGCACCAGCGAGCTGCTCAAGGCGGCCTCCAGTCACGTGCTGCGCATGAAGATCACGGGGGAGTTGCCGCGAGAGCTGGCTGCGCGCGCGCGCGTCACGGGGCGCGTGGTGCAGTTCCCCGCGCACGATGCGCGCGAGATCGAGAGCTACCTGGCAGCCGTGCGCGAATCCGGTGTGATCGTTGACGACGTGGAGATCACCAAGGCCGATCTCGAAGACGTGTTCCTCGAAGTGATGGGAGCGCAGCAATGAACGGCTGGCAGACCCTGCTCTACAAGGAAGTGCTGCGCTTCTGGAAGGTCAGCTTCCAGACCATCGCTGCGCCCGTGCTCACCGCCGTGCTCTACCTGCTGATCTTCGGCCATGTGCTCGAAGATCACGTCAAGGTCTACGACCGCATCAGCTACACCGCCTTCCTGATCCCCGGTCTGGTGATGATGAGCGTGTTGCAGAACGCTTTTGCCAACAGTTCGTCCTCGTTGATCCAGAGCAAGATCATGGGCAACCTGGTCTTCCTGCTGCTCACGCCGCTCTCGCACTGGGCCTGGTTCTTCGCCTATGTGGGTTCCTCGGTGCTGCGCGGTCTGGTCGTGGGCTCGGGTGTGCTGCTGGCCACGGTCTGGTTCACGGAACTGACGGTGGCGTCGCCGCTGTGGGTGCTGTTGTTCGCCATCCTGGGTGCGGCCCTGCTGGGCACGCTGGGCCTGATCGCCGGGCTCTGGGCCGAGAAATTCGACCAGCTTGCGGCTTTCCAGAACTTCCTCATCATGCCCATGACCTTCCTCAGCGGCGTGTTCTACTCCATCCACTCGCTGCCGGCCTTCTGGCAGGGCGTGAGCCACCTCAACCCCTTCTTCTACATGATCGACGGCTTCCGCTACGGCTTCTTCGGCGTCAGCGACGTCTCGCCTTGGCTGAGCCTGGCCATCGTGGGCACAGCCCTGCTGGCCGTGGGTGGACTGGCCGTGCGCCTGCTGCGTATCGGCTACAAGATTCGAGGTTGAAACATGACAGCGGACGAGTTGCAAGCCATCATCGCTGCCGGCCTGCGCTGCGAGCACATCGAGCTCACGGGCGACGGTCGCCACTGGTATGCGACCATCGTGTCCCCGGAATTCGAGGGCAAGCGGGCCATCCAGCGCCACCAGCGGGTCTACGCGACCTTGGGCCAGAAGATGCACACCGACGAGGTGCACGCCCTTTCCATGAAAACCTACACGCCGGCCGAGTGGGCGGCGCAAGAGAAGTAAACACAGATGGACAAACTGCTGATCCGTGGCGGGCGCGAGCTGCGCGGCGAGGTGCTGGTCTCCGGCGCCAAGAACGCGGCCCTGCCCGAACTCTGCGCGGCCCTGCTGACGGCACAGCCCGTGACGCTGCGCAACGTGCCGCGTCTGCAGGACGTGGCCACCATGCTCAAGCTGATCCGCAACATGGGCGTGACGGTGGAGCAGGGCCAGGACGGCACGGTGCGCATCAATGCCTCCAGGCTGAGCAGCCCCGAAGCCCCCTACGAGCTGGTTAAGACCATGCGCGCCTCGGTGCTCGCGCTGGGCCCCTTGCTGGCGCGCTTTGGCGAGGCCACGGTGTCCCTGCCCGGTGGTTGCGCCATCGGCTCACGGCCTGTGGACCAGCACATCAAGGGTTTGCAAGCTATGGGGGCCGAGATCACGGTGGAGCACGGCTACATCCTGGCCAAGCTGCCCAAGAGGCAGAAGCGCCTGCAGGGCGCGCGCATCACGACCGATATGGTGACCGTGACGGGTACTGAAAACCTGCTCATGGCCGCGACCCTGGCCGAGGGCGAGACCATCCTCGAGAACGCGGCGCAGGAGCCTGAGATCCCGGACCTGGCCGAGATGCTCATCAAGATGGGCGCGAAGATCGAGGGCCACGGCACGAGCCGCATCCGCATCCAGGGCGTTGAAGCGCTGCAGGGCTGCGAACATCAAGTGGTGGCCGATCGCATCGAGGCCGGGACCTTCCTCTGCGCCGTGGCCGCTACCGGCGGTGACGTGGTGCTCAAACATGGCCGCGCCGACCATCTGGACGCGGTGATCGAGAAGCTGGTTGCGGCCGGCGCCAGGGTGACGGCGCTGCCCGACGGCATCCGCGTGCAGTCGCAAGGTCGCCTGCAGGCGCAGAGCTTTCGCACTACTGAGTACCCGGGTTTCCCGACCGACATGCAGGCGCAGTTCATGGCGCTCAACTGCGTTGCCCAGGGCACGGCCAAGGTGACCGAGACCATCTTCGAGAACCGCTACATGCATGTCAACGAGCTGGTGCGCCTGGGCGCGAAGATCCAGATCGATGGCAAGGTGGCCGTGATGGAGGGCGTGGAGCAGCTCTCGGGCGCCACCGTCATGGCCACGGACCTGCGCGCCTCGGCCAGCCTGGTGATTGCCGGGCTGGTGGCCGAGGGCGAGACCGTGGTGGATCGTATCTATCACCTCGATAGGGGTTACGACCGCATGGAAGCCAAGCTGGCCGCCATCGGGGCGGACATCGAGCGCATCAAATAAGGCTTGGCGGCCGGTTCTGTTTGGAACGGCTTGCCGGGCTTTTGTTCCCCCGGGCCGGGCACGGTTGTCCGGCATGAGAAAATCAAGGCCCAGAAAGCCCTGCCATGATCACCCTCGCTCTTTCCAAAGGCCGTATCTTCGACGAGACCCTGCCCCTGCTCCAGGCGGCCGGCGTCGCGGTGTTGGACGATCCCGAGAAGACCCGCAAGCTCATCCTGGCCACCAACCAGCCCGATGTGCGGGTGGTGCTGGTGCGTGCTACCGACGTGCCCACCTATGTGCAGTATGGCGGTGCCGACCTGGGCATTACAGGTCTGGATACGCTGATCGAGCACGGCATCGAGGGCCTGTACCAGCCGCTGGACCTGCAGATCGCCAAGTGCCGCGTGAGCGTGGCCGTGCGCGAGGGCTATGACTACGCCGCTGCCGTGCGCCAGGGCGCGCGTCTGCGTGTGGCCACCAAGTACGTGGCCATCGCGCGCGACTTCTTCGCCGCCAAGGGCGTGCACGTGGACCTGATCAAGCTCTACGGCAGCATGGAGCTGGCCCCGCTGACCGGCCTGGCCGATGCCATCGTGGATCTGGTGTCCACCGGCAACACGCTCAAGGCCAACCACCTGGTCGAGGTCGAGCGCATCATGGACATCTCCTCGCGCCTGGTCGTCAACCAGGCCGCGCTCAAGCTCAAGCGCGAACCCATGCGCCAGATCATCGACGCCTTCGGCAAGGCGCTGGAGACGGCATGAGTTTCAAAGCTACGCCCCTGCGCCTGTCGACCACACAAGCCGATTTCGAGCGGCGTTTCAAGGAGCGCCTGCACTGGTCGGGCGAGACCGACGCCGCCATCGAGCAGCGCGTGGCCGAGATCCTGGCCGATGTGCAGAAACGTGGCGACGCAGCGGTGCTCGAGTACACCGCGCGCTTCGACGGTGTGCAGGGCCAGACACTCCAGGACCTCGAACTGACGCAGGCCGAACTCAAGGCCGCGTTTGATGGCCTGCCGGCCGCCCAGCGCGAAGCCCTGCAGGCCGCCGCCCACCGCGTGCGCAGCTACCACGAGGCGCAGAAACGCGCCAGCGGCGAGAGCTGGAGCTACCGCGACGCTGACGGCACCCTGCTGGGTCAGAAGGTCACGCCGCTGGATCGCGTGGGCATCTATGTGCCCGGTGGCAAGGCGGCCTACCCGTCCTCCGTGCTGATGAACGCCATTCCCGCCCATGTGGCCGGGGTGGGCGAGATCATCATGGTCGTGCCCACACCGCGTGGCGAGAAGAATCCCCTCGTGCTGGCCGCAGCCTATGTGGCCGGCGTCACGCGCGCCTTCACGATCGGTGGCGCCCAGGCTGTGGCGGCCCTGGCCTACGGCACGGCCACCG
>CAMLNH010000261.1 GCA_946481355.1 uncultured Curvibacter sp. | reverse complement strand
TGGTCGTGCGCATGAAGGGCACCAACGAAGAGCTGGGCAAGAAGATGCTGGCCGAGTCGGGCCTGCCCATCATCAGCGCCGACACCATGGCCGAGGCCGCCCAAAAAGTGGTTGCCACCGTCAAAGCCTGAGCCGGAGAAACCCCATGTCGATCTACATCAACAAAGACACCAAAGTCATCACCCAGGGCATCACCGGCAAGACCGGCCAGTTCCACACGGAAAAGTGCCAAGAATACGCCAATGGCAAGAACTGCTTCGTCGCCGGTGTGAACCCCAAGAAGGCTGGCGAGTCCATTTTCAACATTCCGATCTACGCCTCCGTCAAGGAAGCCGCCAAACAGACCGGCGCCACCGTCTCCGTGATCTACGTGCCGCCCGCTGGCGCTGCCGACGCGATCTGGGAAGCTGTCGAGGCAGACCTGGACCTGGCCATCTGTATCACCGAAGGCATTCCGGTGCGCGACATGCTCATGGTGCGCAACAAGATGAAGGCCAAGGAGGCCGCCGGCGGCAAGAAGACCCTGCTGCTGGGCCCCAACTGCCCTGGTCTGATCACTCCCGACGAGATCAAGATCGGCATCATGCCCGGCCACATCCATCGCAAGGGTCGCATCGGCGTGGTCTCGCGTTCTGGCACTCTGACCTATGAGGCCGTGGCGCAGCTGACCGAGATCGGCCTGGGCCAGTCCAGTGCCGTAGGTATCGGTGGCGACCCGATCAACGGTCTCAAGCACATCGACGTGATGCAGGCCTTCAACGACGATCCGGACACGGATGCCGTGATCATGATCGGCGAGATCGGTGGTCCCGACGAGGCGGAAGCCGCCCGCTGGTGCAAGGCCAACATGAAAAAGCCCGTGGTCGGCTTCATCGCCGGCGTCACGGCCCCTCCCGGCAAGCGCATGGGCCATGCTGGCGCGCTGATTTCCGGCGGTGCCGACACGGCCGACGCCAAGCTGGCGGTCATGGAGGAGTGCGGCTTCAAGATCACCCGCAACCCGTCGGAAATGGGCAAGCTGCTGAAATCCCTGCTCTGACCCGGGAATAGACTGATTCGCGCGATATTGAGCGCGGTCAATAATTGCGGTTTTCCACAATATCAAGCCCGATAGCCCACTTGGACAATCGGGCTTGATTTTTTTGGAGACCCCCGCCTCGTGCGGACAGATAAAGAAAGAATGCCGTGGAAGAATTCCTGACAGCCCATTTCTGGATCGCCGTCGGCCAGATCATCCTGATCGACATCCTGCTCGGCGGCGACAACGCCGTCGTCATCGCCTTGGCTTGCCGCTCCCTGCCGCCCGAGCAGCGGCGCAAGGGCATTCTGTGGGGCACGGCCGGCGCTATCATCCTGCGCGTCATCCTGATCGCCTTCGCTTTGGCCCTGCTCTCGGTGCCGTATCTGAAGATCGTCGGTGCCGTCCTCCTGATCTGGATCGGCGTCAAGCTGTTGGTTCCCGAAGATGAGGACGAGCACAGCAACATCCAGGCGAGTGACAAGCTCTGGGGCGCGGTCAAGACCGTGATCGTGGCCGATCTGGTCATGAGCGTGGACAACGTGATTGCCATTGCCGGCGCAGCCCAGGGGGCCGGCGAGCAGCATCAGCTGGCGCTGGTGATCTTTGGTCTGCTGGTGTCGATTCCCATCATCGTCTGGGGTAGCCAGCTGGTGCTCAAGCTCATGGACCGCTTCCCCATCATCATCACCCTGGGCGGCATGCTGCTGGGCTGGATTGCGGGAACCATGGCCCACTCGGACCCCGCGGTGGTCAACTACCTGCCGCAGGAGAAGGTGTGGAACTATGGCTTCGGCATCGCTGGTGCCCTGCTTGTCCTGGCCCTCGGCAAGCTGGCTCAGAAAAAACGCGCACCTGCTGAAGCCTGAACGGCTTCGAGCTGTTGCATCAGCCGCTCGTTCCTTACCGGGACGGGCGGTTTTCTTTTGCATAAAAACGACAAGGCCGCGTGCATTACTACCTTGCCGGTCCGGGCCCGCTCTGCTAAGGTCGATAGCTTGTATGGCCTGCGTCCGGAACGTGCTTGCACGGGTTTCCGTGCGCCCGCTGCAATCTTTCGCTTCGAACACAGGCAAGAATTGGCAACTTCACTTCTCAGCATCCGGCGCGCCCCGGCGGTAAATCATTGAGCCATGACGACAGAAGCCGTGATTTACAGGTTCTGCGCGCAGACCGACTCGGGTTTGACGCGAGAAAACAACGAAGACGCCTACAGTTTTGATGAGGTCGCAGGCGTGGCCGTCCTGGCCGATGGCATGGGTGGCTACAACGCTGGCGAAGTCGCCAGCAGCATGGCGAGCAACATCATCACCAAAGAGATGAGCCGCTGGCTGGCCGAGGCTGGTGATGCAGCATCGGTCCAGGACATGCGGCGGGCGCTGGAGATTTGCGTCAGCAATGCCAACACCGCCGTATTTCGTGCGGCCCATGACAACAGCCATTACTCCGGGATGGGCACTACCCTTGTGGCTGGCGTGTTTCGCGGCAGTGATCTGATCATGGGACATATCGGGGATTCGCGCTGTTATCGCCTGCGCAAGGGGGAGTTGACCCAGATCACCCGGGACCATTCCTTGCTCCAGGAGCAGATCGATGCAGGCTTGCTGACGCCCGAGCAGGCGGCCCTGTCCATGAACAAGAATCTGGTGACACGGGCCCTGGGGGTGGACGATGCCGTGCTGCTGGAAGTCCATGAGCACGTGGTCGAGGCGGGAGATACTTATCTGCTGTGCTCCGACGGTCTATCCGACATGGTGCGGGATGCAGACATTGCCAAGATCCTCCAGCTGCCTTTGGAGCCCGAGCAGAGGGCCAAGACCCTGGTGGACACGGCCAATGCCCATGGGGGTAGAGACAATATCACGGTGCTGTTGGTCCAGGTGGAGGCCGGCTCAGAAAAGCGCGGCCTGATGGCCCGATTGCTGGGAAAATAGCCAAGGTATATTTGATAAAGAGCAATAGGAATAGGAGTCGGGCATGCCGAAAATGATCGTATCGATCGACGGTGTTGTCATCAAGGAAGTGCAGTTGACCAAGGAACGCACGACCCTGGGGAGGCGACCATACAACGACGTGGTGATCGACAATCTCGCTGTCAGTGGCGAGCATGCGGCCCTGCAGATGAATGGCAGCGAGGTGGTCCTGGAGGATCTGAACAGCACCAACGGAACTTATGTGAACGGCAAGGCGGTCAAGAAGCAATCTTTGCAGAACGGCGACACCATCGAGGTCGGCAAGTACAAGATCAAGTACGTCAATGAGGCGGAAGCGCCTGGTTTTGACAAGACCATGCTATTCAAGCCGGGTGAGACACCCGCGGGGCTGGCCTCTGCGGCGGAGGCTGCGGGCCTCAACGCCTCGCTGCGCGTGCTATCGGGCACGGCTTCTGGGCGGGAAGTGCCCCTGACCAAGGCGGTGACGACGGTGGGCAAGCCTGGTGTGGCCGTGGCCTCGATCTCCCGCCGGACGCAGGGCTATGTGGTGGCCCATGTCGAGGGCTCTGGAATCCCCCTGCTCAACGGGGCGCCGATCAGCAGCGAACCTGTCGCACTCAAGAGCGGCGACATGATCGAGCTGGCGGGGACCAAGATGCAGTTCATCCAGAACTGAGGGCGTGCGGGGGCCGCGGGCTCCGGTGCATGCGGCAGGCCTGCCGTGCGCGGGCAGACGAAGGAGTGGTCATGAAGGTGCGTGTGTTGGGCTGCTCGGGCGCCATTGCCAGGGAGTGCCGCACCACGTCCTTTCTGGTGGATGCCGACATCCTGGTCGATGCCGGCACCGGTGTGGGGGATCTGACCCTGGATGAGATGCTGGGCATTGACCATGTCCTGCTGACGCATTCCCATCTGGATCATATTGCCGCTCTGCCTCTGATGCTGGATGCCATTGCGGCACGGCGTACCCTGCCCGTGCAGGTTCATGCCTTACCAGGAACCATTGCAGCGCTCAAAGCGCACGTTTTCAACGATGTGATCTGGCCGGACTTCACCCGCTTGCCATCGGTCACGGCCCCGTTTCTGCGTTTTGTCCCGATCAAGACCGGGGAGGTGCTGCAGATCGGTGACCGGCGTGTCGAGGTTTTGCCGGCGGAGCATACGGTGCCGGCGGTCGGCTACGCTGTCATGACACGACAGGCCTGCTGGGTTTTCAGTGGCGACACGGGGCCAAACCCTGCTTTCTGGCGCCGCATCAACCAGCTGGATGTGAGCATGCTGGTGATTGAGACCGCATTCAGCAGCCGTGAAAGTCAGCTGGC
>CAMLNH010000260.1 GCA_946481355.1 uncultured Curvibacter sp. | reverse complement strand
CGACCAGATGGATGCCCGAATCGAGCTGGCCCATGGTGCCCTCCACCTCGGGGTGACCCTTGTGGCCGATCATGATGAATTCGTAGCCTTCCTTGTGCAGCTTGGCCACCTCCACGTGCACCTTGGTCACCAGCGGACAGGTGGCATCGAAGATCTGGAAGCCACGCCGCTCGGCCTCCTGCTGCACGGCCTTGCTCACGCCGTGGGCCGAGAAGACCAGGGTGGCGCCGGGCGGCACGTCACTGAGTTCCTCGATGAAGATCGCGCCCTTGGCCTTGAGGTCATTGACCACATAGGTGTTGTGCACGATCTCGTGGCGCACGTAGATGGGGCGGCCGTACTTGGCCAGCGCACGCTCGACGATCTCGATGGCGCGGTCCACCCCGGCGCAGAAACCGCGCGGCTCGGCCAGGATGATTTCGGATTCGGTGGTCATGCTCAGAGCACCCCGATCAGCTGGACTTCAAAGCTCACGGGCTGGCCCGCCAGCGGGTGGTTGAAGTCGAAGAGCACGGCCTCGTCGCCCAGCTGCACCACCACACCACCGAACTGGCCCTTGCGGTCGGGTGTGGGGAAGTGCACCACATCGCCCAAGGCATAGGTCTCGTTCGGGTCCCCGAGTTCGCGCAACTCCTTGCGCGACAGCCACTGCTGCATGTCCGGGTTCTTCTCGCCATAGGCACCGGCCGGCAGCTGCAGTGTGGTGTGCACGCCCTCCTCCAGACCGATCAGGGCCGCCTCGACACCCGGCGCCAGTTCCCCCGTGCCGATGGTCAGCGTGGCCGGCTTGCCGCCGAAGGTGTTGATGATGTCGCCCGCCGGACCGGCCAGGCGGTAGTGCAGGGTGAGGAAGGAGCCGGGCTGGACCCGGGCAGGGGTGGAGGTCATGGAAGTCCCGATAAACTGGCCTCATTGTAATTTTTCAGGCCCCGGCATGCCTTTGAAGGACCTTCCCCCTGACGCGCAACCGCGCGAGAAGCTGCTGGCCCGCGGCCCGGGGGCGCTGTCGGATGCCGAACTGCTGGCCCTGCTGCTGCGCACCGGACTGGCCGGCAAGGGCGTGCTGCAACTCGCCCAGGAACTGGTGGACAGCTTTGGTGGCCTGGCCGGCCTGCTGCACGCCGACGCGAACGCCCTGGAGAGCATCAAGGGCCTGGGCCCGGCCAAACGCGCCGAACTCGTCGCGGTGCTGGAGCTGGCCCGCCGCGCCCTGGCCGAACAGCTGCGCGAGCGTACGGCACTGGACTCGCCCCAGGCCGTCAAGGACTATCTGCAGTTGCAGCTCGCGAGCAAAAAGCACGAATGTTTTGCCGTGCTGTTCCTCGACAACCAGCATCGGCTGCTGGCCCTGGAGGAAATGTTCCGCGGCACGCTCGCGCAAACGAGCGTCTACCCACGCGAGGTCGTGCTGCGCGCCCTGCACCACCATGCCGCGGCCGTGGTGCTGGCGCACAACCACCCCAGCGGCACGGTGCAGCCCTCACGCGCCGATGAGACGCTGACGCAGGCCCTCAAGGCGGCGCTGGCCCTGATCGATGTGCGCGTGCTGGACCATGTGATCGTGGCGCCGGGCCTGGCCTTGTCCATGGCAGAAAAGGGATTGATCTGATGGTCAAGATCAACGCACTGGCCGACCTCAAGCAGGTCAAGAAGGCCATAGCCGCTCAGGCGAAAGTGGAAGCCGAACGCAAGGCCGAAGCGGCGAAGCGAGCCCGCCAGACCACGGCCGACCGCGACCTCTTCCTGCAGGCCGCCGGCAAGGTCCAGCCCCTGGCCGTGCCTGCCAAAGCGCCGCTGAAGACCGAGAAACCCAAGCCCCTGCCCATCCAGCGCCAGCGCGATGAAGAGGCGGCGCTGCAGGAAACCCTCAGCGACGACTTCGACGCCAGCACCCTGCTGGAGACCGACGAACTCTTAAGCTACCGCCGCCCCGGCATCGGCCCCGACGTCACACGCAAGCTACGCCGTGGTGAGTGGGCCATCCAGCGCCAGCTCGACCTGCACGGCCTGCGCACCGACGACGCCCGCGAGGCCCTGGGCCAGTTCATCCGCGAAGCGCAACAGCAGGGCCTACGCTGCGTGCGTGTGGTCCACGGCAAGGGCCTGGGCTCACCGGGCAAGACCCCCGTACTCAAGGGCCGGGTGCAGAGCTGGCTGGCGCAGAAGAAAGAAGTGCTGGCTTTTGTGCAGGCGCGCCCGGCCGAAGGCGGTGCAGGGGCTTTGGTGGTGCTGCTGCAGCCTGCAAGCTGATCAGACGGAGCGCCGGCGCACCCACCAGGCCCCGGCCTGGTTCACCACCAGGCCCAGCAGCACGGCCCCCGTCCCCAGCCATTGCCAGAGCACCGGCACCTCGCCAAAGGCCAGGGCCGCCGCCGCCAGACCGACCACGGGCACCAGCAGCGAAAAGGGCGTGACCTTGGCCGCCGCGTGCCGCTGCAGCAGGCGCGTCCACAGCGTGTAGGCCAGCAGTGTGGCCAGCCAGGCCAGGTAGGCCACCGAGGCGATGGCGCTCCAACTCAGACTCAGCAGCTGCTCGCTCACACGCTGCGGCCCCTCGGCCCAGAGCGCCCAGGCCCAGAAGGGCAGCACGGGCACCAGGCTGGTCCAGACGATGAAAGGAAAAGGCTCGTAGCTGCCATGGCGCGCGGCCAGGCGCACCACGATGTTGGAACAGGCCCACATGAAGGCCGCGCCCGCGGTGAGCAGCAGGCCGATCAGCGTCATCTGGCCCGGCCCCTCGCCGTGCGCGAGCGCAATGGCACCCAGCCCCGCCAGCCCCAGTACCAGCCCGGCCCACTGCCAGCTGCGCGCACGTTCGCCCAGCAGCGGCAGCGCGAGCAAGAGCGTGAAGAAGGCCTGCATCTGCATGACCACCGAGGCCATGCCCGCGGTCATGCCCAACTGCAGGCCCCAGAACAGCAGGCCGAACTGGCCCAGGCCCTGGGCCAGGCCATAAGCCAGCAGGAAACGCCAGGGCAGATTGGGCCGCCCGACAAACAACAGGAAAGGCAGGGAGGCCAGCGAGAAACGCAGCGCGCCCAACAGCATGGGGCTGAGCCCCTGCAGGCCCACCTTCATGATGACGAAGTTGAGCCCCCAGAGCACGACCACGGCAAGTGCGCGCAACCAGTCGCCGCGGCCCCAGGTTTGCACGCTGCTCATCCTTGCACCACCAACGGCCGGCCCTGGGCCGCACGTGCGGCGACAAAGGCGTCGAAAGCCTCGCTGCTAGTCTTGGACGGCACGTAGCCGAACTCCGTCTTGAGCGCGGTGTTGAGCAGCACAGGGCGGTAGCGCAGAAAGTCCAGCTGCTCGGGTCCGTAACGGCTGAGGCGCAAGGCATGCCCGACGGCCAGCGCGGCTTTCAGCAGAGAAGCGGGCAAAGCCAGCAGGGGTTTGCCCAGGCGCTGGGCGATCTCGCGCAGGGTCAGCGCGCCGTCACCACACAGGTTGTAGCAACCGGTCTTGCGTGTGTGCAGGGCGTGCAGGATGGCACCTGTCACGTCGCGGTCCCAGATGAAGACGAAGGGGCTCTCGCTGCCGCGTATGGCCAGCAGGCGCGGCTTCTCGAACAGCGCGGTGATCTGGTTGTCCACATACTCGCCGAGAATGGTGCCGATGCGCAGCACGGTCTGGCGCAGCGCCGGCGCGGTGATGCGGTAATCGGCCAGCATCTCCTCGACCTGGCGCTTGTGGTCGGCGTAGGCAAAGGCCGGATGGCCGCGCAGCGCATCGCTCTCACGCAGCCAGGCCGGGTTGTCGCGGTGATAACCATAGGCTGCGCCGCTGGAACTCACGACGATGTGCTGCACACCCTGGGCCACACAGGCCTGCAGCACATTGCGGCTGCCCAGCACGTCCACCGAGTATTCAAGGGCGCGGCTGGAGTTGCGGCCCGGCGTGACGATGGACGCCAGGTGCACCACGGTGTCGATGCGGTACTTTGCGAACTGTTCGCCCAGGGCCGGGTCGCGCACATCGAGTTCCATGTACACCACGCCGGGGCGGCGCCTCTGCATGGGCACGGCGCGCACATCGGCTGCGACGATGCACTCAAAGCCGCCCTCGCGCACCAGCTCGGCCAGCAGGCTGCGGCCCAGGAAACCATCGGCGCCGGTGATGAAGACGCGGCGCGCACTTGCCTGAACCTCCGTCACGCGAGCTGCTCCTCGTGCGCGGGTGCGCCCTGGGCCGGCTTGCGGCCCCACCAGCTCGCCAGGGCCATGCCGGCGATGATGTCCCAGAAACCCCAGACCCCGGCCACCACGGCCATGCCGCCC
>CAMLNH010000259.1 GCA_946481355.1 uncultured Curvibacter sp. | reverse complement strand
GCCGCGCCCGCGTGATCGGCACCGACCCCGACAGCGATCTGGCCGTGCTCAAGGTAGAACTCGACAAGCTGCCGGTCATCGTGCTTGGTGACTCCGACACCCTGCAGGTGGGCGACCCTGTGCTGGCCATTGGCAACCCCTTCGGCGTCGGCCAGACCGTGACCAGCGGCATTGTCAGCGCTCTGGGGCGCAACCAGCTGGGCATCAACACCTTCGAGAACTTCATCCAGACCGATGCCGCGATCAACCCCGGCAACTCGGGGGGCGCGCTGGTGGACGCCAGCGGCAACCTGCTGGGCATCAACACGGCCATCTACTCGCGTTCGGGCGGCAATATGGGCATCGGCTTCGCGATTCCCGTGGCCACCGCCCAGCAGGTTCTGGAAAGCATCGTCAAGGAGGGCCAGGTCACACGCGGCTGGATCGGTGTCGAGCCCAGTGATCTCTCCCCTGAGCTCGCCGAGACCTTCGGTGTCAAGAGCGATGAGGGCGTGATCATCACGGGCGTACTACAGAACGGCCCGGCCGCACAGGCCGGCATCCGACCGGGTGACGTGATCACCCGCGTGGGCAACCAGCCGGTGCAAAACGTCACGGAGCTGCTGAGCAAGGTTGCGGCGCTCAAGCCGGGCAAGACGGTCGACTTTGTCGTGCGCCGTCAGGATCGCACCGTGACCGTCAGCATCACGCCGGGCGTACGGCCCAAGCCACGCCGGGCCCAGCAGTAGCGCGACAGCACAGCCCGCGAGTGCGGGTCTTCAGCTGTTGTCGACCGGTTCGGCGTCGGGCGCGCGGGTGTGCCGGATGAACAGCTGTGCCGCCCAGATCCCCACCTCGTAGAGCACGCACATGGGTATCGCCAGGGCGAGCTGCGAGACGACGTCAGGCGGCGTCACGATGGCCGCGATGATGAAGGCCAGCACGATGAAGTAGCCTCGGAAGTCCTTGAGCTTCTGCACGCTCACGATGCCCATGCGAGCCAGCACGATGACCACGATCGGCACCTCGAAAGCCAGACCGAAGGCGATGAACATGGTCAGCACGAAGCTCAGGTAGGCCTCGATATCCGGCGCAGCCGTGATGCTCTTGGGTGCAAAGCTCTGGATGAAGGCGAAGACCTGGCCGAAGACGAAGAAATAGCAGAAGGCCACGCCGATGAAGAAGAGCACGGTGCTCGACACCACCAGCGGCAGCACCAGTTTCTTCTCATGGCTGTAGAGGCCCGGGGCGACGAAAGCCCAGAGCTGGTAAAGCAAGACCGGCAGGGCCAGCATGAACGCCGCCATCAGCATGATCTTGAGCGGCACCATGAAAGGCGAAATGACCGAGGTGGCGATCAGCGTGGCGCCCTTGGGCAGATGCGCGACCAACGGCGCAGCCAGCAGATCGTAGAGCGCGCCCGGGCCGGGATAGAGCGCAAAGACGGCCGTCGCCACCGCCATGGCGATCACGCACTTGAGCAGGCGGTCCCGCAACTCGATCAGATGCTGGACAAAGGGCTGCTCGGTGCCGGCCAGCTCGTCGTCTTTGCTTTGTGGGTCTGCCATGCGTTTCGCTCGTATGCCGGCCGCAAACGGGCCGTAGCTTCAGGGATGAGGGACGGTTCCCCTCTCGGGTATTCAGCTCGTCTTGCGCGGCCGGTAGCGGGCCACGCGCGCGGCGCCGGACAAGGCCCGGGTCCGCACACCCTGGCGGGCCTTGTACCAAGCAGGTGTTGCGCCGCGCTTGAGGCGCCAGTTCTTGCCCGGATGCCGGTACTCGGGAAAGCTCTCCAGGCTGGACGAGAGATCGGTGGCCGAATCCAGTCCCGATGTGGCCGTGGACCACTCCTTCTCGAAATCCGAGGTGGTGGTCTGGATCGAGTTCTGAACTTCCTGCGCCGCGCCCTCGACCGTGCTCTTCATCTTCTTGAGCTCGTCGAGCTCCATGGAGCGGTTGACCTCGGCCTTGACGTCGGACACGTAACGCTGGGCCTTGCCCAGCAGCGTGCCGATGGTGCGCGCCACACGCGGCAGCTTCTCCGGCCCGATGACGATCAACGCCACCGCGCCGATGAGCGCCATCTTGGAAAGACCCAGATCGATCATGCCGGACTGCCTGGCACCGATCAGGACTTGGGCTTGGCTTCGACGTCGATGGTGTTCTTGTCAGCGGTCGGCGCAGCAGCGGCGTTGGCAACCTGCTGGGGCGCAGCCGCCTTGTCCTCGCTGGCGGAACCGTCCTTCATACCGTCCTTGAAGCCCTTGACAGCGCCACCCAGGTCGCTACCCAGGTTCTTGAGCTTCTTGGTGCCGAACACCATGACCACGATCAACAGGACGATCAGCCAGTGCCAGATGGAAAAGGTACCCATGTTTCTCTCCTAAGGAATGGTGGATTTTAATCCCCGCGCCGCCGACCGGACGGCGCCACGGGAAATTCAGCCCTTGAGCCAGGGGCGGGGGCCGCCGATCACATGGATATGCAGGTGGTGGACTTCCTGGCCGCCGTCACCACCCGTGTTGCAGACGATTCGAAATCCCCCCTCCGGGTAGGGCCTGCAGCCTTCCTGCGCCGCCAGCCGGGGCGCCAGGGCCATCATGTGCCCCAGTAGCGCGGCATGCTCCGGGCCGACCTGGGCCATGGACGGAATGTGCAGCTTGGGAATCAGCAGGAAATGCACCGGCGCCCAGGGGTGGATGTCGTGGAAGGCATAGACCTGCTCGTCCTCGTAGACCTTTTTCGAGGGAATCTGGCCGGCTGCAATCTTGCAGAAGATGCAGTTGGGGTCGCTGTGTGTCACATCCGTCATTGCGCAAACTCCATGGGCTGACGCTGGTTCATGGCCGCCATGCCGCGCACGATGCGGTAGAGGAACCAGATCGAAATGCACAGCCAGGCCAGCCAGCCCGGCAGCATGAAAAGAAGCCAGAGCGGGGCCGTCACGAGGTAGAGCGCCCCGGCGATCAGCACCGTGCGGATGCGCCAGCGGAAATGCGAGACCTGCCAGGTACCGGCCGCGGCCGGGCGCTGGATGGCGTCGATGACAAGCGCCACGATCAGCAGCAAGGGGCTGACCTGCCCACCGGGGATCAGCGCCGCCACGGCCACGATCAGGTGCAGCACGTAGCTGACCGTACCCCAGACCGTCAGGCTGTGCAGATGCTCGTCCTGCGCCAGGGTCACGATGCGCCACCCTCGCGCGCCATCGCCTTGCGCAGCGCCTTTTCTTCGATGCCGCTGGTGCCTTCGCGGCGCTCCAGCTCGGCGATCACGTCGGCCGGCTTCAGGCCATAGTGCGCCAGGGTGATCAGGGTGTGGAACCAGAGATCGGCTACCTCGCCCACGATCTTGCCGCGATCCCCGCCGTGGTCGGCGTCCTTGGCCGCCATCACCACCTCGGTCGCCTCCTCGCCCACCTTCTTCAGGAAGGCGTCGGGACCTTTGTGCAGCAGGCGGGCGACATAGCTTTTTTCGGGATCGCCGCCACGCGCGGGCAGGCGGCTTTCGATCACGGCCGCGAGGCGGGCAAGTGCGTCAGCAGAATTCGTGGGCTCGGCCATGGTCTTCACTTGTAGATGGTTTCGGGATCCTTGAGCACGGGGTCCACCGCCGTCCACACGCCGTCGCGCAGCACGCTGAAGAAGCAACTGTGGCGACCAGTGTGGCAGGCGATGCCGGGCTCGTGGCCGAGCTGGGTGACGGTGAGCAGGACCACGTCGTTGTCGCAATCCAGCCGGATCTCGTGCACGGTCTGCACATGACCCGACTCCTCGCCCTTGTGCCAGAGCTTGCCGCGCGAGCGGCTGTAGTAGACCGCGCGGCCGAGCTCGGCCGTCTTCTGCAAGGCCTCGCGGTTCATCCAGGCGAACATCAGCACGTCCTTGCTGCCCTGTTCCTGGGCGATGACCGGCACCAGGCCCTGGGCATCCCATTTCACGTCGTCGAGCCAGTTCATGCTGCGATTGTCCTGCGTTTCAGACCGTCTCGATGCGCACGGGAATTCCAGCCTGCGCCATGCGCGCCTTGGCCTGGGCGATGGTGTATTCGCCGTAGTGGAAGATGCTGGCCGCCAGCACGGCGTCGGCCCCACCCTTTTGCACGCCTTCGACAAGGTGGTCGAGGTTGCCCACACCGCCCGAGGCGATCACGGGCACATCCACCGCATCGCTGACGGCACGCGTGAGCGCCAGGTCGAAGCCGGACTTGGTGCCATCGCGGTCCATGCTGGTCAGCAGGATTTCGCCCGCTCCGAACTCTGCCATCTGCTACGCCCAGGCCACCGCGTCCAGCCCGGTGTACTTGCGCCCGCCGAGACTGTAGACGTCCCAGACTTCACC
>CAMLNH010000258.1 GCA_946481355.1 uncultured Curvibacter sp. | reverse complement strand
GGCAGTTGCTGATGGCCGAGGGCGTGGTGCCCCAGTCTTCGTGCAGCTTGAGGCCAATGGCGCCCGCGTTGATCTGCTCGTGCAGCGCATCGGGCAAGCTGGCGTTGCCCTTGCCCAAAAAGCCCAGGTTCATGGGGAACGCGTCGGCTGCCTGCAGCATGCGCTCCATGTTGAAGGGGCCGGAGGTGCAGGTGGTGGCCAGCGTGCCCGTGGCGGGGCCGGTGCCGCCGCCCAGCATGGTGGTCACGCCGCTGGCCAGCGCTTCTTCGACCTGCTGGGGGCAGATGAAGTGGATGTGGCTGTCGATGCCGCCCGCAGTGACGATGTTGCCTTCACAGCTGATGACCTCGGTGCCAGGGCCGATGATGATGTCCACGCCCGGTTGCGTGTCGGGGTTGCCGGCCTTGCCGATGGCGGCGATGCGTCCGTCCTTGAGGCCGATGTCGGCCTTGACGATGCCCCAGTGGTCGACGATGAGGGCATTGGTCAGCACCGTGTCCATCGCGCCCTCGGCGCGCGTGCGCTGGCTCTGCGCCATGCCGTCACGGATGGTCTTGCCGCCGCCGAACTTCACTTCCTCGCCGTAGCCGCCGGCGTGCAGGGTGTGATCCTGCTCGACTTCGATGACCAGATCGGTGTCGGCCAGTCGCAAGCGGTCGCCCGCGGTGGGGCCGTACATCTCGGCGTAGGCGCGTTTGGTGATGAAGGCCATGGTCAGAGTTTTCCTTGCACAAGGCCGCGAAAGCCGTAGACCTTGCGCTCGCCGGCCAGGTCCACCAGCTCCACGGTGCGTTGCTGGCCGGGCTCGAAGCGCACGGCCGTGCCGCTGGCGATGTTCAGGCGCATGCCACGGGCGACCTGGCGGTCGAAGTCGAGCGCGCCATTGGTTTCGGCAAAGTGGTAGTGCGAGCCGACCTGGATGGGCCGGTCGGCGGTGTTCCTGACCACCAGCGTGTGCGTGCGGCGCTCGGGGTTGAGCGTGTGCGCGCCGTCGTCGATCAGCAGTTCACCGGGGATGAGGCCCATGATGTGCTCCTCCGGATCTCAGGCCAGGCCCAGCAACAGGGCCGAGCCCAGCAGGGCCACGGCCGAACCCGCCGCGGGCGCGAGCCAGCGCTGCTTTGCAAAAAGCTGGCGTCCCAGCAAGATGCCCAGGGCATGCAGTGCGGCCGTGGCCAGCAGCATGCCGGCCAGCGCGGGCCAGGCCTGTTCCGAGGCCAGCTCATAGCCATGGGCGGCACCGTGGAAGACGGCGAAGAATCCGGCCAGGGCCAGCGCGGCGACCAGTGGCAGGCTGCGGCGCATGGCGACCAGCAGGCCCAGCACGAGCAGAGAACTGGCGATCATGGGTTCGATGGCCGGCACGCCCAGGCCCTGCATGCCGGCGACGGCGCCCACGGCCAGCATCAGCACGAAGGCGGCCGGGGCCAGCCAGACACGGCGCAAGGCCAGCGCGCTCCACACGCCCAGGGCCAGCATGGCGGCCAGATGGTCCAGACCGGTCAGCGGGTGCAGCAGGCCCGCATAAAAAGCAGCGGCGTCATGTGTGTGGGCGCTGGCGCCGGTGTGAGCCTGGGCCAGGGCGGGCAGCAGCAGGGCGGCGAGCAGGCCGGTGCGGATGACGGGTGTCTTCATACAGGTCTCCAAGTCAGAAGGTCTTCTTGTTGCTTCATTTGCGCAAGTGCCAGTACAACATGCCGCCCAGTGCGCCGAACGAGGCCAGGCCCACGAGCTCGCGCAAGGGCAGGCGCGGCAAAGCGCCGAGGCCGGCCCAGGCAGCACCGGCCGTGAGCAGGAGAGCGAGGCAGCAGAGTGCAGTACGCATGATGGAACGGGTTCGGCGGCGAGGTTCAGGCGATGGGCTGGTGCACGGTGACGAGCTTGGTACCGTCGGGGAAGGTGGCTTCGACCTGGATGTCGGGAATCATCTCGGGCACGCCCTCCATCACATCGCTGCGCTTGAGCAGGGTGCGGCCCTCGCTCATGAGCTGGGCCACGCTCTTGCCGTCGCGCGCACCTTCCATCACCGCGGCACTCAGAAAGGCCACGGCCTCAGGGTAGTTGAGCTTGAGCCCACGCGCCATACGCCGTTCGGCTAACAGGGCGGCGGTGAAGATCAGCAGCTTGTCTTTTTCGCGGGGAGTCAGTTCCATATCGCTACGCTTCCAAATCAGACCGCGCGGCCACAAAGGCCGGCCGAACGCGGGGAGTCAATTCCATGGTGTGTTCTGATCGCTTGGGCTTGAACCCTTGCCATGCAATAGACGTGCCTTGTGATGACCGGGGCAGCGGGCCCGGGGGGAGATCGATCGCGCCTTGATCTGGTGCGCAACATTCCTAATCCTGCCTGGTATGCACTTGTTTGGGGCGTCTGTCGATCATCTGCCTGCGAATCGTGCATGCAGCGCCGTGAGCTGGTGCGCAAGCTGCAAGGCCGAGCGGGCGATGCGGTAGTGTCCTGGTCCGAAGATGCGGCGTGCATCGCCGGCTGCAGCCTCGCTTACCACCAGGCCGTGGACTGACAGGCCCCGGCCCCTGAGTTCCTGTACAGCGTGGCGTGCATCTTCGACCAGATGGCGCGGGTCGTGCACGTCCACGTCCGAGGGACTGCCATCGGTCAGCACCAGCAGCACCCGGCGTGGCCCGCTTTCGGCGGCCAGCACCGTGCCCGCATGGCGCAGTGCTGCGCCCAGCCGCGTGGAGTACTCGCTGCGCAGGGTTTGCAGCTGGGCCAGCGCCACGGCATCGGGCCGCGTGCCGAAGTCCAGCAGGCGCCGGTAGTGCACCTGCGCACGGGTGTCCGAGTTGAAGGCATGGATGGCCAGCCGGCTGCCGGTGGTGGCCACGGATCCAGCCAGCAGACATGCAGCCTGCTGCTCCAGCTGCAGCAGGCTGTGTCCGGGGCAGGCCACCGAGGCGGTGGACAGGGAACTGTCGATCAGCAGCAGCAGGCTCAGTGGGGGCAGCGCCGTGCCCGGGCGCTGAAAGATGCGGCCGGATGGGCCGAGCCGCAGGCGCCGCAGCACTTCGTCCTCGACCAACGCGTCCAGATCCAGCTGCACGCCCTCGGGCTGGCGGCGCAGGCGTTGCCCCAGGCCCTGGCGGCGATGCAGGGGCAACGCCCGCTGTGGCAGACGCTGCGCTGCGTCGCCGGCCGGGAGCGGCGCGCCGTGCTCGTGCAAGGTGCACCAGTCGCGCCGCAGCACGCCGCTGCGTGTATCCCATTCGGGGTAGTGGTGGATGCGCGGCTGTGCAGGGGCGGGGCTGGCCTCAGAGCCCCGGGGCCGTGAGCCGGCCGGCGACAGCGGCACCTGCAAGGCCTGGGCTGCGTCGGCGCATGTCGTGCCGTGGTCCCAGAGATAGCTGTGGTCGTCGCGGTAGGCGCAGGGGACGGCGAACGCGTGTGGCTCGAAACGCACGCGCATCTGGCCCAGGTCGTTGGCCAGCACGCCCGCCAGGCGGCGAAAGGCCGCAGTGTCTTCCAGCCCGTGTGCGCGGCGGGCCGTGTCGAACAGCGTGCGTGCCTTGTCCACCCAGTGGTTGTCGTCGGCCTGGGCCTCGTCGTGCAGGGCCAGGTCCAGGCGCGAAAGCAGGGCGGCGGCGCTCAGGCCCTGGGCTTCGCGGGCCGCGCGCAGCGGGGCATCGAACCAGGTGCGGATGCCGGGCAGTTGGTGCGCGAGCAGTTGCTCCACCCGGGCGTCCTCCACCGCCGAGACCACGGCCAGGCCCAGGGGCTTGAGCGTGCCGGTGGACTGCCCCGGGGTGGAGTAGAGCAGGTGGGCTGCGGCATGGGCTACGGCGGCGCGCTGCAGCTCGGCGTTCAGCCTGGGCAGCAGCAGGTGGGTGGGGCTCAGGATGGCGCGGGCTGCAGGCCGGTCGGGCGGCGCCGGCGGCAGCGTCTGCAGGGTCAGCGGCCGGGCGCTCAGCGCCTGCAGCAGCAGCGAGAGTGCCCTGGGGGGCTCAGGCAAAGCCTGCATGGACCAGATCGCGCAGGGCCGCGGCCAGGTCAGGGTCGTCGGTCAGCGCGTTCGTGAGGGTCATCGTGCAGGCATCGCGCGGGTCGACGCCGTCGCGGATCAGCGTGGCGGCATAGATCAGCATGCGCGTGGAAGCGCCTTCCTCCAGGCCGCGCTCGCGCAGCGCGCGCGTGCGCCGTGCCAGATCCACCAAGCGCGCCGCCAGGTGAGGCGTGACGCCCGTCTCGTGCGCGACGATCTCGATCTCCACGTCCTCGGGCGGGTAGTCGAAGTCGAGCGCCGCGAAGCGCTGACGTGTCGAAGGCTTGAGGTCCTTGGCCTGGCCCTGGTAGCCCGGGTTGTAGGAGA
>CAMLNH010000257.1 GCA_946481355.1 uncultured Curvibacter sp. | reverse complement strand
ACCTGGTGCCCAGCCGCGTGCACGACGGCATGTTCTTCGCGCTGCCGCAGTCGCCCCAGCTCTTCAAGCAGCTGCTGATGGTGGCCGGCTTCGACCGCTACTACCAGATCACCAAGTGCTTCCGTGACGAGGACCTGCGCGCCGACCGCCAGCCCGAGTTCACACAGATCGATATCGAGACCAGTTTTCTGACCGAGCAGGACATCCGCGACATGTTCCAGGGCATGATCAAGAGCGTGTTCCAGAACGTGCTCGGCGTGGATCTGGGCGAGTTCCCGGTCATGGCCTACGCCGAGGCCATGCACCGCTTCGGCTCGGACAAGCCCGACCTGCGCGTCAAGCTGGAGTTCACCGAACTCACCGACGTCATGGCCGACGTGGACTTCAAGGTCTTCTCCGCCCCCGCCACCATGAAGGGCGGCCGTGTGGTGGCCCTGCGCGTGCCGCGTGGCGGCGAAATGAGCCGTGGCGAGATCGACGCCTACACCGAGTTCGTCAAGATCTACGGCGCCAAAGGTCTGGCCTGGATCAAGGTCAATGAAGTGGCCAAAGGCCGTGACGGCCTGCAGTCGCCCATCGTCAAGAACCTGCACGACGCGGCCATCGCCGAGATCCTCAAGCGCACGGGAGCCCAGGACGGCGACCTGATCTTCTTCGGCGCCGACAAGGCCAAGATCGTCAACGACGCCATCGGCGCATTGCGCATCAAGATCGGCCACAGCGAGTTCGGCAAGAAGAACGGCCTGTTCGAGAGCCGCTGGGCCCCGATGTGGGTGGTGGACTTCCCCATGTTCGAGTTCGACGAAGAAGCCCAGCGCTACACCGCCGTGCACCACCCCTTCACGGCGCCCAAGGACGGCCACGAGGACTGGATGGCCACCGATCCCGAAAAGTGCATCGCCAAGGGCTACGACATGGTGCTCAACGGCTGGGAGATCGGCGGCGGCTCCGTGCGTATCCACCGTGCCGACGTGCAGCAGAAGGTCTTCGACGCGCTCAAGATCACGCCCGAGGAAGCCCAGCTCAAGTTCGGCTTCCTGCTCGACGCGCTGCAGTACGGCGCCCCGCCGCACGGTGGTCTGGCCTTCGGCCTGGACCGCATCGTCACGCTGATGACCGGCGCCGAATCCATCCGCGACGTGATCGCCTTCCCCAAGACCCAGCGCGCCCAGTGTCTGCTGACCCAGGCCCCGAGTCCGGTGGACGAGAAGCAGCTGCGCGAACTGCACATCAAGCTGCGCAACCCGCAACCGGTCTGACGGCGAGCCGGTTCCGGCCGCCCGGGCTTGAGGCAGAATCAAAGGGCGCCCCTGCAGGGGCGCCCTTTGACCATGGACGCTGCCCCTTACAAGATCCCGCAATCCGTGCTGGTGGTGATCCACACCCCGGCGCTTGAGGTACTGCTGATCCGGCGTGCCGATGCCGAGGACTACTGGCAGTCGGTCACAGGGTCCAAGGACCACCCGGACGAGTCCTACGAAACCACGGCAGTGCGTGAGGTTCTGGAAGAGACCGGCATCGATGCGCGCACCCCGGGATATCGTCTGGTCGACTGGGGGCTGGAGAACGTCTACGAGATCTATCCCCGGTGGCGCTGGCGCTACGCGCCCGGCGTGATCCACAACACCGAGCATCTGTTCAGCCTCAGCGTGCCGGTCGGCACGCCCGTCACCCTGAGCCCGCGCGAGCACACGGCCAGTTGCTGGCTGCCCTGGCGCGAGGCGGCCGAACGCTGCTTCTCGCCCAGCAACGCCGAGGCCTGTCTCATGCTGCCACGCTTTGCTGCGGCCCTTGTGCAGAATTGAGACCATGCAGACCCTGCGTGTCGCTACCTACAACATCCACAAGGGCGTGCAGGGCCTGGGGCTGCGCCGGCGGCTGGAGATCCACAACCTCGGGCTGGCCGTGGAACAGCTCGACGCCGATATCATCTGCCTGCAGGAGGTGCGCAAAGTCCACCGGCGCGAGGAGGAGTACTTCAGCCGCTGGCCCGAGATGCCGCAGGCTGACTTCCTGGCACCCGAGGGCTACGAGGCCGTCTACCGTACCAACGCCTATACGCGTCACGGCGAGCATGGCAATGCCATGCTCTCGCGCTGGCCCGTGCTGGCGCACCAGCACGAGGACATGTCCGACCACCGTTTCGAGCAGCGCGGCCTGCTGCACAGCGAGGTGGTGGTCAATGGCCTGGCCCTGCACGTGATCGTCGTCCATCTCGGCCTGATCAGGGCCAGCCGCGAGCGGCAGGCGGCCCAGCTGGACCGCTACATCGCACGCGAGATCCCGGCCGATGCGCCGCTCATCGTGGCCGGCGATTTCAACGACTGGGGCGAGCGCGTGCACCGTTGTTTCGCGGCCATGGGCCTGCAGACCTTCCGGCCCGCCAGGCACCCGACCTTTCCCTCGCGCTTGCCCCTGGTGCAGCTGGATTACGTCTACGCTCGCGGCCTGCAGCCCTTGCGCGTGGAGGTGCCGCGTGGCCGGATCTGGTGGCGCATGTCGGACCATCTGCCTCTGATCGCCGAATTCGGTGTGCCCGCATGAGGGAGCGGCGCCTGCCTCTGATGCAAGCGGGGCACCATGTGCATCTGCTGCAAGGCTGGGAAGAGTTGTTCCCCGCACTGGTCGAGACCATCGCGCGCAGCGTACGGGAAGTGCGGATCGAAACCTATATCTTCGCGTCCGACACTGCCGGCGAGCAGATCGTGGACGTGCTGGCCCAGGCCGCGCGGCGCGGGGTGGCCGTCCATCTCGTGATGGACGGCGTGGGCACGCCGTCGCTGCCGGCCGACTGGACGCAGCGCCTGGATGCAGCCGGTGTGCAATGGCGCATCTTCCAGCCCTTGGGCCGGCTGGGCCTGCTGATCCCGAGCCGCTGGCGCCGCCTGCACCGCAAGCTCTGCGTGGTCGACGGACGGGTGGCCTTCTGTGGCGGCATCAATGTGCTGGATGACTGGTACGACCCCAACCACGGTGTGCTGGCGGCACCCCGGCTGGATTTTGCCGTGCGTGTCACCGGGCCGTTGGTGCGCGAGGTGCACGAGGTCATGGTGCAGTTCTGGTGGCGGCTGCAGGCCGGCCGCAAGGCGCGCGAGGCCGACTGGGCCACCGCCTGGCGCATGCTGGAGCAGGAGCGTCAGCAACTCGACACCTTGCACGTCACGCCGCCGACTGCGGCAGTCCCCCCCGCGGGACTGCGCGCGGCCCTGCTGTTGCGCGACAACCTGCGCTACCGCACCCGCATCGAGAAGGCTTACCGCAAGGCCATTGCCGAGGCTCATGAGGAGATCGTGATCGCCAATGCCTATTTCCTGCCCGGGCGCAAGCTGCGCCGGGCCCTGGTGCTGGCGGCGCAACGTGGTGTGCGCGTGCGCCTGCTTCTGCAGGGGCGTTACGAGTACTTTATGCAGTTCCATGCCGTGCGGCCGGTCTACGCGCCGCTGCTGCGTGCCGGCGTGGAAATCCACGAGTATTCGCCGAGCTTCCTGCATGCCAAAGTGGCTGTGATCGACGGCCGCTGGGCCACGGTGGGCTCGTCCAACCTCGATCCGCTGAGTCTGCTGCTGGCACGCGAGGCCAATGTGGTGATTGAGGATGCAGCCTTCGCCCAGCAACTGCGCACCCGCCTGGTCCGGGCCATGGACCACGAAGGCCGGCGCATCGATCCGCAGGACTATGCGCACCGGCCCTGGCAGCAGCGTCTGCTGGACCGGCTGGCTTTCGGTGCGCTGCGCGTCGCGCTGTTTCTGATCGGCAGACGCTATTGATTTGATAGCTTTTGTGGCTTGCCGGGACTGAGTCTGGGGAGGGTATAGGGGCATTGCAATCGCTGGTACCATAGCGCCATGTTGAAGAAGAGCCTGAGCCCCATGACCCCGACGGATGCCGCCAACGAAGGCACGCCGGTCTCCGTGAAGATCCGGGAGCGGCTGCAGGCTGCGCGTCGTCGCTTCTATGCCAATGACAACATCGCCGAGTTCATCGAACCCGGCGAGCTGGAGCAGCTGCTCGACGAGGTCGAACTCAAGATGCAGGACGTGCTTGACAGCATGGTCATCGATACCGAGAACGACCACAACACGGCCAATACCGCGCGCCGTGTCGCCAAGATGTATGTCAACGAGGTGTTCAAGGGCCGCTATGTGCAGGGGCCGAGCATCACCGAGTTCCCCAACGCCGAGCATCTCAACGAACTCATGATCGTCGGCCCGATCACGGTGCGCAGCGCCTGCTCGCACCACTTCTGTCCGGTGATCGGCAAGCTGTGGATCGGGGTCATGCCCAACGAGCACACCAACGTCATCGGCCTGTCCAAGTCCGCGCGC
>CAMLNH010000256.1 GCA_946481355.1 uncultured Curvibacter sp. | reverse complement strand
CACGCCGCTGCAGCTGGTTGATCATGCCCACGAGGTTGGGCGGCTGGATGTTGAGTGTGCTGCACAGCTGGCGCGAGGTGATGCCCGGGTTGTGGGCGATCAGCGAGAGCACCGAGAACTCGACCGGCTTGAGACCGTAGACCGCCATGTTGCGCAGGAAGGCATCGACGATGACCAGCGTGGCGCGGCGGGCGTTGTAGCCGACCAGCCCTTCGAGGTAGCTGGTGTCAACCTGTTCAACGGCGGTGTCGGGGGCGGGCTTGCGGGTGGCCATGATTCAGGCGTGGGTGGTTCCGGTTTCCGGGATTTGTTGTTCGATGATCTGCAGGCGCAGGGCGAATTCTGGCAGCACCCAGTTTCGCAGTGCACGTGCGGGCGACTGCCAGTCCGGTTGCGCTGCGCCGATGCGTACGCCGGCCCAGCCCAGCAGCGCCAGGGCCAGGGCCTGCAGAAAATCGTCCGCGACCCAGTAGGGCAGATCGGTCTGGTCAGCCGAGGCCCGGGCCAGGCGTTGCGCCAGCGCGCGCAGCTGATCAAAGCGCTGCTGTGCCTCGGCCGGCAGCGGTGCTTCGGCGCCCAGGCCGTCCAGCAGCGCGCCCAGGGCCCAGCCGCCGTCGGGCAGCACCTTGCGCAACAGCAGGTCGATGGCCTGGATCTCGTTCGTGCCCTCGTAGATCATGGTGATGCGCGCGTCGCGCACGATCTGCTCGATGCCCCATTCGCGTACATAGCCGTGGCCGCCGAAGACCTGCAGGCACTCGCTCGCGCCCAGGAAACCCTGGCGCGTCCAGGCGGCCTTGAGCACGGGCGTGACCAGGCTGCACCAGCGTTGCGCGGCCTCGCGGCGCGCCGCATCGGGGTGGTGCTTGATCATGTCCAGTTCGATGGCCGTGCGGTAGGCCAGCAGGCGCCCGCCGTCGATCCAGGCGCGCTGTGTGCTCAGGATGCGCTGGATCGCCGGGTGGTCCTGGATCAGGCTGGTTTCGCTGGCGCCGGGCGCACGCATCTGGCGCCGCTCGGCGGCGTAGGCGCTGGCCTTCTGCCAGGCCGCTTCGAGCAGGGCGATGCCCTGCAGGCCCACGTGCAGGCGCGCCGCGTTCATCATCACGAACATGGCACCCAGGCCGCGGTGCGGCTCGCCGACGAGCCAGCCCGTGGCCTCTTCGAAGCGCAGCACACAGGTCGGGCTGCCGTGCAGGCCCATCTTTTCCTCGATGCGCTCGCAGTGCGCACCGTTGCGCGAGCCGTCGGGCAGGATCTTGGGGGTGAGGAAGAGCGACAGGCCCTTGGGGCCGGGCGGCGCATCGGGCAGGCGCGCCAGCACGAAGTGCACGATGTTCTCACTCAGGTCGTGCTCACCACCTGAGATGAAGATCTTGCCGCCGCTGATGCGGTAGCTCCCGTCAGCCTGCGGTGCGGCCTTGGTGCGCACCAGACCCAGGTCGCTGCCCGCATGCGCCTCGGTGAGACACATGGTGGCCAGCCACTCGCCGGTGGCGATCTTTTCCAGATAACGCGTCTTCAGGTCTTCGCTGCCATGGTGCTTGAGGCATTCATAGGCGCCGTGCAGCAGGCCGGGGGCCATGGTCCAGCCATGGTTGGCGGCGGTCAGCATTTCGTAGAGCACGGCTTCCAGCACGGCGGGCAGGCCCTGGCCACCGTCTTCGGGGGCACAGGCCAGTGCGGGCCAGCCGGCCTGCCAGAAGGCCTGGTAGGCGGCACGAAAACCCGGGGGCATGGTGACGCGCCCCGACTCGAAGCGCGCGCCGATCTCGTCACCCACGCGCTGCAGCGGCGCGATCTCGCTGGCGACGAACTTGCCGGCTTCGTCCAGCACCTGCCGCATCAGATCCGCATCGACTTCGGCGTAGGGCGCCAGGGCCTGCAACTGCTGCGGGGCCTGCAGCGTTTCGAAGAGAAGGCGGCCGATGTCGTCGAGGCGGGGCTGGTAGTCCATGGCGGTGTTACTGGCAACTGAAGTTGCGTGCGTCTTCGGTCGAACCCTGGCCGCGGTAGCGTGCCACCGTGGGATAGGCGCAGAGCGGACGGGTGCGATCCGCAGCCCAGTCCGCGGGCAGCTCGGGGTTGACGCCGCCGGGGTTGCCGGCGCCGCGCGCACGGGCCGTGACGGCCTGCGGGGCCACGCCCTCCTCGACCCAGCGCACCAGCGGCGTGAGCAGGTCGAACTGGTCGGTGGCCGGGCCGGCGCTGCAATGGTTCATGCCGGGCACGGGGAAGTAACGCGCGAAGTCAGCGGCACGGCCGCCCTGGCTGGCGTCGAGGCGTTCGATCCACTGCCGTGTGTCCTCGGCCGAGAAGATGGCATCGCTGACACCGTGATAAAGCACCATCTTGGCACCGCGTGCGCGCAGGGCCCGCAGGTTGTCGGGCTGCTCATGGCCGGGCGGCGACATCAGGGCCAGGCCGGATTCACGGTAGGTGTCGTTGCTGGCGGCGATGGCCGGAAGCAGCGCGTCGATGTTGGCTGTCAGGGGGCTGGTCGGCATGGGCGGGACCGTGAACACGGTGCTGACGGCCAGCGGATCCAGCGCCACCGAGTTGACGAACTTCCATTGCGCCCAGTTGCTGCCGGCGATGCCCGGGTCATACGGGAAGGCGCTGTAGATGGCCTGGCCATTCGCGGCTTTGCCGCCGACATGGATCTGGGTGAGCACGGTCTTCTGCGCTGGTGTGAGACAGCTGCCGTCGCGTGCACCGCTGCAGACGGGCACGTCGCGTTCCACGCTGAAGGCCGCCTGGCAGGCCTGCGTGGCCTGGACCATGCCGTCGGCCATGCCGTCGAGTGCATCGCAGCGCTGCAGGATGGCGCGGGCCACGGTCTGGCGCTCCTGCGCGGTCAAGGCGCTGCCCAGATCGGGAATATTGGCCGCGGGATTCATGGGGTGTTTGACGGTGGCGCCCGGTGTGGCCAGCGTCGCCCAGCGTTGCGCGCCCCAGAGCTGGGCCAGCGCGGCATTGGGCAGCCGGTAGCCCGGTGCGCCGATGAGGTAGCCGTCGTACTGATCGCCCAGGCGCGAGGCTGCTACCATGGTATGACGCCCACCGTTGGAGCAGCCGCCGATGTAGGAGCGGTCCGGTCCCTTGCCATAGGCGCCGCGGATCAGCGCCTTGGCCATGGGCGTGAGCTTGGCCACGGCCTGGTAGCCATAGTCCAGACGGGCCTGGGGCTCCAGACCGAAGTGGAGCGTCTGCGCACCTGTGTGGCCCGCGTCCGAGCTTATGACGGCAAAGCCCTGATGCAGCGCGCCCGTGATCGGACCGCCACCCAGCGCGCCCTCGGCCGGTCGTACCGCGCCGTCCAGGCCGCCGTTGCCCTGGTAGTAGAAGCGCCCGTTCCAGTTTTGCGGCAGGCGCATCTCGAAACCGATGGCGTAGTCACGCCCGTCGCTCCCCTTGCGCTGGTGCATCTGGCCCTTGACCAGACAGTGGGCGGCGATGGGTGTGTTGCCCAGCTTCAGCGCGCCTTCGGCCACCGGTGCGGCCGAGCTGATCGCCGTGTGCGGGTGCTGGAAGGCGGTGGCCAACGCTTCGCAGGAGGTCAGCGTGGCCGCCCGGCTCGGGCCCAGCGTGGGCGGGGCGGGGGGCGTGCTGGTGCAGGCGCCGAGCAGCAGGGCCAGGGCCGGGACGAGGGGGGCCAGGGGCAGATCGTGCAGCTTCATGGAAAGCTCCAGGGCAGGGGACGACGCCCCAGCGGCCCGGGGCCGCTGGGGGACTTCAGCAGGGAAAGGGCGGGCCGGCGTATGGCCCGCCAGACATCAGGACTCGGCCGTGAAGCCGACCTTCTTGACCAGAGGTCCCCAGCGCTTGAACTCGGCGTCCAGCGAGTTGCGCATGTCCTGCATCGAGCTGCCGCCCGCAGCCACCAGACCGACGTTGGCCAGGCCGTCGACCACGCCTTGGTCGCGCAGCGCAGCGCGGATGGCGCTGTTGGCCGCGTTGAGCACGCTGGCGGGCGTCTTGGCCGGGGCGAAGAAGCCGAACCACTCTTCCGCCACGATCTCGGGATAGCCCAGTTCGGCGAAGGTCGGGGCGTCGGGAGCGGCCACGCGCTTGGGCGCCGAGACGGCCAGGATGCGCAGCTTGCCGGCGCGGGCATGGGCCAGCGAGTCACCGGTGGGCGTCACGCAGGCGGCGATCTGCCCGCCCACGGTGTCGTTCACGGCCGGCAGCGAGCCGCGGAAGGGGATGTGCTGGAAGGTGATGCCCGCGTTGATGCCGAACAGCGAACCGACAAAGTGCGGCATGGAGCCTGCGCCCGGCGAGCCGAAGCTGGACTTCTCGGGATTGGTCTTGGCCCAGGCGACGAAGTCCGCCAGTGTCTTGACGCTTTCAGGCAC
>CAMLNH010000255.1 GCA_946481355.1 uncultured Curvibacter sp. | reverse complement strand
AACAAGGGCCTGGAGGTCAAGGGTGTGCAGGGCACGCTCGATCCGGCTGTGCTGGCCAAGGCCGCTGCGGACGTGGCCAAGCTCAACGCCCAGGGCGTGATCGTCGTCGGTGCGCCGCCCTTCATGGCCCAGGGTGTGGCCCAGCTGCGCAAGGCCGGCGTGACCCAGACCATCTTCGTGCTGTCCTATGTGCCGCCGGGCTTGCTCGTCAAGCTGGCCGGTGCCGATGGCGCCCGCGGCATCGGCATCGCACAGACCTTCCCCAACCCCAACAACAAGGTGCGGCCGCTGCTGCGTGACTTCCAGAGCGCGATGAAGGTGACCTCACCCGAGGTGAGCAGCTACACCCCCTTCCAGCTCGAGGGCTATATCTCCGCGCGCATCGTGGGCGAGGGCCTGCGCCGCATCCGTGGCGAGATCACGCCGGCCGCTCTGGCCAGGAGTCTGCAGTCCATGGGCGAAGTCGAACTCGGCGGCTTCCGTGTCGATTTCTCCAAGGGCAATGTCGGCAGCAGCTTTGTCGACATCGCCGTGGTTGATCAGGAAGGCCGCCTGCGCTACTGAGATGCCAGGGCCCGACGCTGAACCGGTTCGGCTTTCCGCTCGACCGGTTTTTTCTTGTCTGGGCACGATTAAGATATTTCAAATTGTTATATCTATCAGTCCGGAATTTGACTTGCGCATGATTCGGTTTGAGGTGAAAGTAATGCACCTTCGCGTACACGCACAGGTCGCTCCTGCGCGTTTCCGGACCGGGTGCGTGGAGTGATAACACCTATTTAGGAGTCTTTCATGAAAAAGCGAGTGTTTCTGAGCGCGTCCGCGCTGGCGTTGGCAGCGCTGTCTTCCACGGCCGTGCTGGCCCAGGACAACACCTTCAAGATCGGCCTGATCCTGCCCATGACCGGTCAGCAGGCTTCCACCGGCCGTCAGATCGAGGCCGCGGCCAAGCTCTACATGGCCCAGCACGGCGACACCGTCGGCGGCAAGAAGGTGCAGCTGATCATCAAGGACGACACCAGCGTGCCCGACGTGACCAAGCGTCTGGCCCAGGAACTGGTGGTGAACGACAAGGTCAACGTGCTGGCCGGCTTCGGCATCACGCCCTCGGCCTTCGCCACCGCACCCATCGCCACCCAGTCCAAGACCCCCATGGTCGTGATGGCCGCCGGCACCTCCAGCATCACCCTGTCTTCGCCCTACATCGTGCGTACCAGCTTCACGCTGGCCCAGTCCTCGGTCGCCATGGCCGACTGGACCACGAGCAAGGGCGGCATCAAGAAGGTCGTGACCCTGGTCAGCGACTACGGCCCGGGCCACGATGCCGAGAAGTTCTTCAAGGACCGCTTCATCTTCAATGGTGGCACGGTCATCGAATCGCTGCGCGTGCCCATGCGCAACCCCGACTTCGCCCCCTTCCTGCAGAAGGTGCGCGACGCCAAGCCCGACGCTCTGTTCGTCTTCGTGCCCTCGGGCGCCGGCGCCGCGGTGATGAAGCAGTTCCTCGAGCGTGGCATGGACAAGGCCGGCATCAAGCTGATCGGCCCCGGCGACATCACCGACGACGATCAGCTCAACGACATGGGCGACGGCGCCCTGGGCGTGGTGACGGCGCACTTCTATTCGGCCGCCCATCCCTCGCCCACGAACAAGAAGTTCGTCGACGCCTTCAAGAAGGCCAACAAGGGCATGCGCCCGAACTTCATGGCCGTCGGCGGCTATGACGGCATGCGCGTGATCTACGAAGCGCTCAAGGCCACCAAGGGCCAGGGCGGCGGCGATGCGCTGCTGGCCGCCATGAAGGGCCAGGTGTGGGAGAGCCCGCGCGGCCCGATGTTCATCGACGCCCAGACCCGCGACGTGGTGCACAACATCTATCTGCGCAAGGTCGAGAAGCAGGCCGGCGAGCTGTACAACGTCGAGTTCGACGTCATCAAGGACGTCAAGGACCCCGGCAAGACGAAATAAGCGGACCGCCATGGGCGCCACCCCTGGGGGTGGCGCCCATGTTTTTTGTCCTGACCTGAATCCCATACGCCATGTTGACGATCCTCTTTGACGGCATTGCCTACGGCATGCTGCTTTTCATCCTGGCGGTCGGCCTGTCCGTCACCATGGGCCTGATGAACTTCATCAACCTGGCCCACGGCGCCTTCGCCATGGTCGGTGGTTACATGACCATCATCCTGATGCAGCGCATGGATGTGCCTTTCCTGCTCTGCCTGCCCATCGCCTTCATCGGCGTGGCGCTGATCGGCGCCGTCCTCGAGCGCACGCTCTACCGGCCCATGTACAGCAAGCCGCACCTGGAGCAGGTGCTGTTCTCCATCGGCCTGACCTTCATGGCCGTGGCGGCCATGGACTACTTCATGACCTCCAGCCAGCAGATCATCCAGCTGCCCGAGTGGCTCAAGGGCCGTACCGAGATCGGCGAGGGGGACTGGATGCTGGGCATGGGTCACTACCGCCTCTTCATCATCGCCATCTGCGCCGCGCTGACCATTGCCCTGCAGTACATCCTGGCCAAGACCCGCTTCGGCAGCCGTCTGCGGGCCTCGGTGGACGACCAGCGCGTGGCCGCGGGCCTGGGCATCAACGTCAACGTCGTGTTTCTGCTGACCTTCGCGGTCGGCTCCGGTCTGGCCGGCCTGGGCGGTGCGCTGGGCGCCGAAGTGCTGGGTCTGGACCCGAGCTTCCCGCTCAAGAACATGATCTATTTCCTGATCGTGGTGGCCGTCGGCGGCACCTCGTCCATCACCGGCCCGCTGCTGGCGGCGCTGCTGCTGGGCATTGCCGACGTGGCCGGCAAGTACTACATCCCGCGCTTTGGCGCCTTCATCGTGTATTTCCTGATGATCGTCATCCTGATCTGGCGTCCGCAGGGCCTGTTCGTGCGCAAGGGGGGCAAGTGATGAACACCGCGCAAACTTCCTTGCTCGACAAGCAGCGCTGGAGGCTCTGGGAGCCGCTGCTCTGGCTCGTGGCCCTGGCCTTGCCCCTGGTGCTCGGCGGCCACTCGCTGATCGTCAACGAGATCGCCATCGTCGCGCTGTTCGCGATCTCGCTCGACCTGATCCTGGGCTATGCAGGCATCGTCTCGCTGGGCCATGCGGCCTTCTTCGGCATGGGGGCCTATTCGGCGGCCCTGTTCGCCAAGCACGTCATGCCCGACCCGCTGGTCGGCCTGGCCTTCGCCATCGCGGTGTCCACGCTGCTGGGCGCGGTCTGCTCTCTGACCATCATGCGCGGCACCGACCTCACGCGCCTGATGGTGACCATGGGTGTGGCCATGATCCTCATGGAACTGGCCAACAAGCTCGACTTCACGGGTGGCGCCGACGGTCTGCAGGGCGTGGTCATGGGCCCGGTGCTGGGCACCTTCGAGTTCGATCTCTACGGCCGCACCGCCGCCTGGTACTCGCTGAGCGTGCTCATCGTCTTCTTCGTGCTGGCGCGCCGTCTCGTGCATTCGCCCTTCGGCGGCACGCTCATGGCCCTGCGCGACAACCGCCTGCGCGCCATGGCCATCGGCATCCCGGTGACCGCACGCCTGGCCGTGATCTACACCATCGCCGCCGGCGTGGCCGGCGCGGCCGGCGCCCTGCTGGCGCAGACCACGAGCTTCGCCTCGGTGGACGTGTTCGAGTTCCACCGCTCGGCCGACCTGATGCTGCTGGTCGTGATCGGCGGCACGGGCTGGCTCTACGGCGGCGTTGTCGGTGCCGTGATCTTCAAGCTGATGCAGGACTGGATCTCCTCCATCACCCCGCAGTACTGGACCTTCTGGATCGGCCTCTTCCTGGTGGTGCTGATGCTGGTCGGTCGTGAGCGCCTCATCCGTCCCTGGACCTGGTTTGGGGGCAAGAAGTCATGAGTACCCCTGAAATCGTTCTCTCCGCGCAGAACCTGGTCAAGCGCTTCGGCGGCATCACGGCCACCGGCAACGTCAACCTGGACCTGCACAAGGGCGCGCGCCACGCGCTCATCGGCCCCAACGGCGCCGGCAAGACCACGCTGATCAACCTGCTGACCGGTGTGCTGGAGCCCACCGAAGGCCGCATCGTGCTTGAAGGTCAGGACATCACCCGGCTGTCGCCGCACCAGCGCGTGCGCCGCGGCATGGTGCGCACCTTCCAGATCAACCAGCTCTTCGACACCCTCACGCCGCTGGAGACGCTGGCGCTGACCGTGTCCCAGCATCAGGGCCTGGGCACCCGCTGGTGGCAGGCGCTGGGCCGCAACTCCGCGGTGACCGAGCGCTGCGAGCAACTGCTCGAACAGTTCCACCTGAGCGAGGTGATGAACCAGAAGACCCAGGTGCTGGCCTACGGCAAGCGCCGCCTGCTGGAGATCGCCATCGCCCTGGCCTGCG
>CAMLNH010000254.1 GCA_946481355.1 uncultured Curvibacter sp. | reverse complement strand
TGTCGGCCAGGCCCAGACTTTCGAGCAGCTCGTCGATCCAGGCCTCGTTGTTCTTCACCCCGAAGTAGCCGGACTGGATGCGCAGGGTCTCGCGCACGTTGAAGAAGGGGTCGAAGACCAGCTCCTGAGGCACCACACCGAGTTGCTGGCGCGCCTGGGCATAGTCGGTCTGCACATCGTGGCCGAGCACGGACACGCGACCGCTGCTGGCACGTACCAGGCCAGCCAGGATGCTGATCAGGGTGGTCTTGCCGGCGCCGTTGGGGCCCAGCAGGCCGAAGAATTCGCCCTCCTCGATGTCAAGACTGACCTCGTCAAGCGCGGCGAAGGTGGCGCCCTTGGGACCGCGGGCCAGCGGATAGTGTCGGGAAACCGACTGAAAGGAGATGGCGGGCATGGAAGTCCGCCATTTTAGCGGGCTACCCGCTGCCCTGCAGGCGCCGCTCAGGCAGGCAGCAGGAGGCCGTCCACGCCATAGAGGCGGGCCAGATCGGTCAGGCGTGCACTGAGATGGCGAATTTCGAAGCCCTTGCCACGCGCCAGACTGGCGCGACGAAACTCCAGCAGCACCGACAGGGCTGAGGAGTCGAAGCGTGCCAGTGAAGCGGCATCCACCACCACGGCGGCGCCATTCTGCGAGGGCAGCCCCTGCACCAGCATGCGCAGGCAGGCCGCGGCCTGCTTGTGGGTCAACTCGGAGGGCAGAACCAGCATCGGTCAGGCCTTCTTGGCATTGGACTTGTTGCGCTCGACCAGCGAGGCGATCAGGCCGTCAATGCCCTTGGCATTGACCTCCTGGGCGAACTGGCTGCGGTAGGTCTCGACCAGCCACACACCCATGACGTTGAGGTTGTAGATCTTCCAGCCGCGGCCTTCACCGGGCGTCTTCTCCAGCCGGTAGTCCAGCTGGATGGGCTCGGGGTTGCCCTGGCCACGCACCTCGGTGCGCACCACGACCTCCTTGTCTTCCGGCGCCGCGCGCATGGGTTTCGCCGAGACCGTCATGTCATTGACCTGGGCCAGGGCGCCGGCATAGGTACGCACCAGCAGGATCTTGTACTCCTCCTGCAGGCGCTTGCGCTGCTCAGGCGTGGCCTGGCGCCAGCCCGGACCGACCGATGCCGCTGTCATGCGCTGGAAGTTGACGTTGGGCATGATCTTGCTGTCGACCAGCGCGATGATGCGGCTGACATCCCCCGCCTTGATGGCCGGGTCGGCCTTGATGCTGTCGAGCACCTCGGTCGAGAGCTTGAGGATCATGGCGTCGGCCGCGTCGTCGGCAGCCTGCGCAGGCATGAGTGCCTGACCGAGAACGATCAGCCCCGTGGTGCTGGCCGCCAGCAGGCGGTGAAACAGACGTCGATGCATGGTGAATACTCCTCTTACAGCGCAGCAGCAAGGCTGCCTTCCTCAACGTGGCCGGACCGCTTGCGGCCAACCCGAGCGGCGCCTCATTTGACCGGCTCGGGCTCGGCGTCGTAGTCCTCTTCGATCATCGGTTCTTCCGGCGGGTTCCCGTCATAGACAAGGTTGCGGCGGTGCTGCAGGTAAACATCGCGCAGCAAAGTATATTTGTCGAGCGCGGCCTCTTCAAGCAGCCCCTCCTGTTTGAGCAGGCCGGCCCGCACGTGCACGACGCGCGTCGCCGTCAGGGTGTTGCGCACCGGCACATCCTCGATCTGGGACAGCAGGTTGCCCTTGAAGTCCACCGGCAAGGCGGCCGTGTCCCGCACGGTCGAGGGCCCCAGCAGCGGCAGCATCACATAAGGCCCGGCGCCCACGCCCCAGTGGCCCAGGGTCTGACCGAAATCCTCGTTGTGGCGCGGGATCTGCATCTCGCTGGCCACGTCGAGCACGCCGCCCAGACCCATGAAGGTGTTGACCCAGAAGCGCGTAAAGCTCTCGGCAGCGGCCTGGCCCTTGAGCTGCAGCACGCTGTTGACCGTGGTCCAGGCATCGCCCAGATTGCCAAAGAAGTTGCCCACGCCCTTGCGCACCATTTCGGGCACGGTGTCCTGGTAGACCGTGGCCACGGGCTTGAGCACGGCCTGATCCACTGCGTCGTTGAACTTGTAGACGCCGCGGTTCCAGGGCTCCAGCGGGTCCGCCGGGTTGGCCTGCGGCCCCGTGGCGCAACCCGCCATCAGCAATGCGCCGAGCGCAAGCGCGCACAGGCGCAGGGCGCTGGTGCGCCATGTCCATGACACATCGGCCCTCATTTCTTGCTGGCGCCTTCCTCTGACTTGCTGTAGAGGAACTGTCCGATCAGGTTTTCGAGCACGATGGCCGACTGGGTGCTCGAGATGACGTCTCCCGCCGCCAGCAGCTTCTCATCGGCACCCGCCTCGATGCCGATGTACTGGTCACCGAGCAGGCCACTGGTCAGGATCTTGAGCGAGCTGTCCTTGGGAAACTTGTAGCGGGTTTCCATGGACAGGGCCACGCGGGCCTGGAAGGTCTTGTCATCAAAGGTGATCGACTCCACGCGCCCCACGACCACGCCGCTGCTCTTGACCGCCGCTTTGGGCTTGAGACCTCCGATGTTGTCGAAGCGCGCCTCGACCCGGTAGGTGGACTGGAAATTGAGATTGAGCAGGTTGGCCGCCTGCAGGGCCAGGAACAGGATGGCCGCCGCGCCGATTAGCACAAACAGACCTACCCAGATATCGTTTCTTGAGCGTTGCATCTTAGTTCGTTGGGATCAGACCACATCGCCGCGCGAGCGCTCTGACCCACAAAGCTCCTGTCAATTCAAATCGTGAACATCATCGCGGTCAGGACAAAGTCCAGACCCAAGACCGCCAGCGAAGCCATCACCACGGTACGCGTCGTGGCGCTCGACACGCCTTCGGGCGTGGCCTGCGCCTCATAACCCTGCAGCAGCGCGACAAAGGTCACCGTGAAACCGAACACGATGCTCTTGACCACGCCATTGCCCACATCCTGCCAGACATCGACGCCGCCCTGCATCTGGCTCCAGAAAGCCCCGGGATCGACACCGATCATCACCACGCCGACGAACCAGCCGCCCATCACACCCACAGCGCTGAACACCGCGGCCAGCAAAGGCATGGCGATCACGCCACCCCAGAAACGCGGCGCCAGGATGCGCCGGATGGGATCGACAGCCATCATCTCCATGGCGCTGAGCTGTTCGCCCGCTTTCATGAGGCCGATCTCGGCGGTCAGCGACGTCCCGGCGCGACCGGCGAACAACAGGGCCGCCACGACGGGGCCGAGTTCGCGCACCAGACTCAGTGCCACCATCTGTCCCAGAGCCTCGGCCGAGCCGTAGTCGACCAGGATGTAGTACCCCTGCAGCCCCAGCACGAAGCCCACGAAGAGTCCCGAGACCACGATGATGGCCAGCGAATGGTTGCCCAAAAAATGGACCTGGTCACGCACCAGGCTGAAGCGCCTGAAGGTCGGCCCGGCCAGTCGCAACAGGCGAAAGAACAGATGCGTCGCATGACCGATGTCGGCCAGCTTGCTGCGCACGGCAAAACCCACGTCGGATGGGCGCCACCAGCTCATGAGGACACCTCGCCGAAATCCTGCTCCACGGTCGGACCAGGGTAATGGAACTGCACCGGCCCTTCGGCCTGGGCCTGAACAAACTGCTGCACCAGCGGGTCGGTCGAGCGCTTGACTTCCTCCGGTGTGCCCTGGGCCGCGATGCGGCCGTTGGCCAGGATCACGACCTGGTCGGCGATCAGAAAGGTCTCCTCCAGATCGTGCGAGACCACGATGCTGGTCACGCCCAGGCTGTCGTTGAGACGGCGGATCAGCTGCGCGGCCGTGCCCAGGGAGATGGGATCCAGGCCTGCAAAGGGCTCGTCATACATGATGAGTTCGGGGTCCAGCACGATGGCACGCGCCAGCGCCACGCGCCTGGCCATGCCTCCGGACACCTGGCTGGGCATGAGGTCGCGCGCACCGCGCAGGCCGACGGCATTGAGCTTCATGAGCACGAGGTGGCGGATCAGCTCTTCGGTCAGATCGGTGTGCTCGCGCAGCGGAAAGGCGACGTTCTCGTAGACGCTGAGATCGGCAAACAGGGCGCCGAACTGGAACAGCATGCCCATGCGGCGACGCGCTTCGTAAAGCTGCGCATGATCCATCACTGTCACGTCCTGGCCATCGAACAGCACCTGTCCCTGCTGGGCACGGTACTGACCGCCGATCAGACGCAACACGGTGGTCTTGCCGCCGCCCGAAGCGCCCATGAGTGCCGTGACCTTGCCACGCGGCACGGTGAGGCTGATGTCGTCGAGGATGACCCGGTCGCCGTAACCGAAGGTCACGTTACGCAGCTCGACCAGAGAAGATTCAGGTGATGCAGTCATGAAAAATGCAAAAGCCGGTGAGGTCCGGCTTTTGCATCA
>CAMLNH010000253.1 GCA_946481355.1 uncultured Curvibacter sp. | reverse complement strand
GCCAGGGCGTGCGCACCATCGAGATGAGCTTCCTGCCCGACGTCAAGGTGCTCTGCGAAAGCTGCAAGGGCGCGCGCTTCAATCCCGAGACCCTGGCCGTCACCTGGCGGGGCAAGAGCATAGGCGACGTGCTGCAGATGGAAGTCGACGAGGCGGTGGAGTTCTTCGGTTCCATGCCCAGCATCGCGCACCCGCTGCAGCTGCTCAAGGACGTGGGCCTGGGCTACCTCACGCTGGGCCAGCCCTCACCCACGCTCAGTGGCGGCGAGGCGCAACGCATCAAGCTGGTGACCGAACTCAGCAAGGTGCGGGATGAAGTGGGTCGGCGCGGCCAGAAGGCCCCGCACACGCTGTACGTGCTGGACGAGCCCACGGTGGGCCTGCACATGGCGGACGTGGACAAGCTGATCCGTGTGCTGCACCGACTGGTCGATGGCGGCCACAGCGTGGTGGTGATCGAACATGACCTCGATGTGATCGCCGAAGCCGACTGGATCGTGGACCTGGGCCCTGAGGGTGGCAAGAACGGGGGGCGCATCGTGGCCTCCGCGCCGCCAGAGGAGGTTGTGCGCCTGGGCACGCACACGGGCCAGGCCCTGGGGCCGGTGCTGGCGCGGGCCTGAAGCGCCGGCATTCCGTACGCTGCCCGCCAAACAGGCAGACCGTGCCAGCCCAGTGCTGGTGCGGGCTGCGCGACTTGTCCAGCGACTTGTCCACAAGGTTGACCACGGTGGCGTTGGATAAGTGGGGCGTGGATGCCGCCTCATGCACCGCGCTGGGTCCCATATCCGTGTGATGCGCGGGACATCTCTTCCTGCTAGCCTCGCGGTCTTGATACAAGTCAAAACAGCATGAAGACACGTTCGCTCCTCCCCATGTTCTTCGGTGCTCTGCTGGGTGGTCTGCAGCCTGCGCTGGCACAGCACTCGGGCCACCATCTCGTGCCGGCGACGACCGCCGCGCCAGCCACTGCCGCATCCCAGGTCCCCGAGATCGTGCCCCATCCCTGGGTCACGGTGCCGCCCACGCGCTCGCCCGAGTCCTATTTCACCAACCTAGAAGACGGTGCGGTCCGCGAGTCGCCCTTCTTGCTGCGTTTCGGCCTGTCCATGCGCGGCATCGTGCCCGCAGGCAAGACCGCAGGTCGCGCCGGGCATCACCATCTGCTCGTGAACCAGCCGCTGCCGCTGGATTTCACCAAGCCGCTGCCCTTCACAGAACAGTACATCCACTTCGGCAAGGGCCAGATGGAGACCGTGCTCAACCTGCCGCCAGGCAAGTACGAGCTGCGCATGCTGCTGGCCGATGAAGGCCACATTCCCTTCTTCGTCTACAGCAAGCCGTTGACGCTGACCATCAGCAAGCAGAACAAGGACGTGAGCCCGACCAGTCTGACGGGGCCGGCGCGCATCGAGATCATGAGCCCGCCGGCCGGCGAGACCCTGCGCCCACCTTTCCGTGTGCAGTTCCACGCCAGCGGCTACAACATCTCGCATGTGGGCGCCAAGGTGCCGGATACCGGTCACTTCCGTCTGGTGCTGGAGCGCGCTGGTCGCAAGCCCGAGGTGCTGAATTTCCTGGCCGGGCAGACGGAGACCTGGCTCAATCCACCAGCCGATGACTACACACTGCGCCTGGAGCTGGTCAACGGCATCACCGGCGCCGTGATGGCCCAGGCCGAGCCGCACGCCCTCAAGGTCGTGGCGCGCTGAGGCTCTTAGGGGCGCAGCAGCGCCCGGGCCAGTTCCGCAAAACCCGTGCCGCGCTCGCCCTGCGTGATGTAGTGCGGTTTGTGCTGCAGCTGGGCCTCGAAGCGACGGATATTGGCCACACCCACGCTGTGGGTGAAGTGCTGGAACATGGGCTGGTCGTTGCCCGAGTCGCCGATGAAGACCCAGCGGTCCAGCTCCTGCGTCAGATCGCGCCCGTAGAGTTCGCGGACGATCCAGCGCGCACCCAGCCATTTGTTGTAATCGTCAAAGCAGCCATGGATGTGGATGCTGCTGACCGTGGTGTACATGCCGGCACCTTGCAGGATGGCCAGGATCTGCTGCACGGCCTCGGGGGGCAGTTGCGTGTATTCGTTGTAGTCGAACGCCAGGTCGGTTTCGCGCCCGCCTGCGTCGCGGGCACGCAAAGCACCCGGCACTTCGGCCAGTACGCGCGCGGCCACCTGTTCCATGCGTGCCTGATGGGCGGTGCGCGTCGCGGCATCTTGTTGATAGAGTTTGGACAGCTGCCGGCGATGATTGCCCGATGGGTTCGGGTCGTTCTGGCTTGCGATCCCGTAAGTGGGCACGAGGGCCAGCGCGCCATTCTCGGCCACCATGGCATCGGCGGGCCAGGGCGCCGAGCTGCCGCCGTCCATCAGCGGCACACACCAGCCGATGTGCCGGCCGGTGATGGGCAGGACCGCCAGGCCTGCCGCCTTCAGATCGGCCAGTGCCTGCAGGGCATCCGGGGTGATGGCGCCATCGGTCGTCAGCGTGTCGTCGATGTCGGTGAACACGCCGGTGATGCGGCGGCGCTGTTCGGCAGGCCAGTGGGCAAGAGGAAGCATGGGGCTGGGATGGCGGAGAATCGCAGCAACTTTACCTGAGGCCATGCATGAAAAAGGATGATCTGCCCGTGCAGGGCACGCAGCACTGGGTGCTGCAGGACGAGGTGCGCCTTTTTCTCTGGGAGAAATACCAGGGCAGTCCCCAGGGCACGCCCGTGCTGGTGCTGGCCCACGGCTCGGCCACGGCCGGGCGTGAGAGTTTCGACCTCAAGGTGCCGGGCCGGCCCGAGTACAGCCTCATGGACTTCCTGGCCAGGCAGGGCTTCGACGTCTTCGCGCCCGACATGCGCGGCTTCGGCAGCTCCACCAAGCCCGAGGGCCACATCACGACCGAGCAGGCCGCAGCCGACTTGAATGCAGTGGTGGACTTCATCTGCAAGCTGCATGGCGTGCCGCAGGTGCAGCTGCTGGCTTGGTCCTGGGGTACGCAGTACAGCGGCCAGTTCGTGATGGCGCACCCCGGGAAGGTGGCGCGCTACGCGGCTTATGCGCAGATGCACACCGAGAGCCCGGACCTCAAGGCCCGGCGGGAAAGACTGGCGACCTTCCAGCGCGCGCCCTACATCCGCATCACCGAGCAGGGTTGGAAGCTGCGTTTCAACTCCCTGACACCCGACGAGGTCAACGACCCGGTGGTCATGGATGCCTTCGCCAAGGCGGCCGCGCTGGTGGAGACGAAATCACCGACCGGCCCGCAGGTGGACCTGCTCACGCGCCAGCCGCTGATTGACGCGACGAAGATCACGGTGCCGACGATGCTGATCCACGGCCAGTACGACGACGTGGCCGATCTGGAGGGGCTGTTGCCTTTCTTCACGGCGCTGCCCAACCCAGACAAGCAGTACACCGTCATTCCCGACGGCGGGCACATGCTTCATCTGCAGAAGGGCTATGCACGGTTTCAGCGCGCGGTGGCGGACTGGTTCCTGCATCGGGAATAGGATGCATTGAAAGGGAGGAAGAACAGATGAGCGTAGATTGGAAGCTGCTGCTGGTGTTTTGGGTGTTGGCGATGACCGGTCGGGTGGCGTCGGCGCAGGCCGCGGGCGAGGTGTCTCTCGAGTGCGGCGGTACGACGGTCGTTCTCACCTGTGGGAAAACCGTGAACCCGGACGATTCGGGTGACCCCAGGGTTTGCAATGACAACAAGCTGACCTTCAAGCTGGCGACGGGGCGCCAGATACCCATCCTGCCGTCCCCAGGCTTTGATGTCAGCAAGACACCGGTGGCCCTGTCCTGCTATGCGGGCAAAGGCGACGGAAAGAGCTATGTGTCGGTTCAACTCAGCAACGGGCACGCCGACTGCTTGTCCTGCATGACCTATCACCTCTTCGATCCATCTGGCCAGCGCCTGACCGCGGACAAGACGAATGCCATGCGGCAGCTGGGCACCTTCAGCAAGAAGGTCGGAGGCTTCCACTACGGGAAGCCGGTAGAGATCGAGAAGTGAGCGCGGCGGCGGGCTCAGCCTGCGCTCTGCAACGCCAACCCCGCATGCTCGCGCAGCGGATGGAAATGGATCTTCGGGAAGCGCTCCTGTGCCAGCCGCACGTCGTACGGTGAGGTGCAGAGGTAGGCCAGCGTGTCGGCCGCGTCGCGCGCCAGGCGCTGCGGGTAGGCGTCGCAGAAGGCCTTGAGCTCGGCCGGCGTGTCGGCGGTGATCCAGCGCGCGCCGGTGTACTGGCAGCCTTCGAGGCGCACGTCGGCGTCGTATTCGCTCTTGAGGCGGTGCTGCACCACTTCGAACTGCAGCTGGCCGACAGCGCCCAGCAGCATATTGCCACCCATCTCGGGGCGGAAGACCTGGATGGCGCCTTCCTCGCCGAGCTGGGCCAGGCCCTGCTGCAGCTGCTTGGTGCGCAGCG
>CAMLNH010000252.1 GCA_946481355.1 uncultured Curvibacter sp. | reverse complement strand
GCTGCTACGTCATCAGCCTGGGCGCGGTCACCAAGTGGCTGGGCGAGCAGGCCGAGGCCCTGGGCGTGGAGATCTTCCCCGGCTTCACGGCCGCCGAAGTGCTCTACAACGAAGACGGCTCGGTCAAGGGCGTGGCCACAGGCAATATGGGTGTGGGCAAGGACGGCGAGCCCACCGACAGCTTCCAGCTCGGCATGGAACTGCACGCCAAGTACACGGTATTTGCCGAGGGCGCGCGCGGCCACCTGGGCAAACAGATCATTGCCAAGTACAAGCTCGACGAAGGCAAGGACCCGCAGAGCTACGCCCTGGGCGTCAAGGAACTGTGGGAAGTGCCGGCCAAGCAGGCCCAGCCCGGCCTGGTGGTGCACACCGCCGGCTGGCCCATGGACAACAGCACCTACGGCGGCGGGTTCCTCTACCACGCCGAAGGCAACAAGGTCACGCTGGGCTTCGTCACCGGCCTGGACTACCAGAACACCTATCTGAGCCCCTTCGAGGAGATGCAGCGCTGGAAGACCCACCCGGCCATCCGCAAGCACATCGAAGGCGGCAAGCGTATCGGCTACGGTGCGCGTGCCATCACGGCCGGTGGCCTGCTCTCCCTGCCCAAGACCATCTTCCCGGGCGGTGTGCTCGTGGGCTGCGATGCGGGTTACCTCAACGCCAGCCGCATCAAGGGCAGCCACGCCGCCATCAAGAGCGGCATGCTGGCCGCCGAGGCGCTGTACGCCGCCGTCACCGGTGGCCGCCAGCACGATGAGCTGGCCGCCTACCCCGTGGCCTTCGCCCAGAGCTGGCTGCACACCGAGCTACACAAGTCGCGCAACTTCAAGCAGTGGTTCAAGAAGGGCAACCTCATCGGCGCGCTCATGACCGGCATCGAGCAGTGGTTCCTGCCGAAGATCGGCATCAAGACCCCGCCGTGGACGATCCACCGCAAGGAAGCCGACCACACCCGCCTCAAGCCCGCAGCCGAGTGCACACCCATCGCCTATCCCAAGCCCGATGGCAAGCTGACGTTTGACCGCCTCTCCAGCGTCTTCATCAGCAACACCAACCACGCCGAAGACCAGCCCGCCCACCTGACACTCAAGGACGCCAGCGTCCCCGTGCGCATCAACTTGGCCAAGTTCGCCGGTCCCGAGAGCCGCTACTGCCCGGCCGGCGTCTACGAGTTCGTGCAGAAAGACGGGGCCGACCAGCTCGTCATCAACGCGCAGAACTGCGTGCACTGCAAGACCTGCGACATCAAGGACCCGACGCAGAACATCGTCTGGGTCACGCCCGAAGGCGGTGGCGGGCCGACCTACAGCGGGATGTAAGAGCGGGGCCCGCTGTCACATGACGGCGGACCGCCAGACTCAGGCGCTGAGACCGCGAAACACGCGACGCGTGAACTCGTCACGGTCTGCCTGGGCATCATTGGCCAGGCGGCGCAGCGGCTCCACCAGCCCCAGTTCTTCAGCACTCGGGGCAGTTCCCTTGCCCTCGGCAAAGGCCTTGAAGCGCATGAGGTTGCGCTGCTCCATGCGACGGGCTTCCTGGTGGGCGGCGACCCAGCGCTGATGCAGCGCTTCCCACTGTTGTCCCGCTTCCTGCATGTCCATGCTGTGCCTCTTTCTGCTGGCGGCCACAGCGTGCTCAGGAAACGTTCCGGGCAGAGGCTGCTGGCCGGGCGCCATCTTAAGCCTCGCTGCCTGCCGAATGGCCGCTGTCACCCTCTTACGGTCGGTAAGGAAATGTGAAAGCGGTCGCGTAAGGTTGGCAAAGCGGCCGTTTCAGGCGGCATGAGCCTGCCTGGGGGCGCTCAGGCGGCTAGTTCGCACAAGGCCTTGAGACGCGCCAACGCCCGCGGCCAGGCCTCCCGGATGTACTGTTCGTACTCTGCACTGATGTCCTGGTCGATGCGCAGCTCGGTACCGCCGGGCACGGCTTTGAAGCTGTAGTTTTCAAAGGCCGGCGCCCAAGCCCGAACGGCCGGGCTGTCGTAGTCCTCCACACCGTTCACGATATGGCCCAGGTGGCGGATGGAAATGAATGCGTGCTCGCGCCGCTCCGCAATCTCGCTCACCATGCCGTCACCCGAAGGCGCCATGAAGCGGATGCGTGCGCCCTGTTCCCAGGAGCCCTCGTAATACGAACCTTCGGCAAAGGCCGAGGTCCAGTCCTTGTAGCTCTCGGGGGCCAGCATCAGGTCCCAGACACGGGCGACTGGGGCGGCGATGGTGAGGGTGAAGTGCAGGCGTTTGGCGGGCATGGGGGACTCCTATCAGGTCGAAGCGCGCTCCAGTGGAGCGATGCGATCGTGGCGGGTTGATGTCAGATGACGCAAGAGACTGTCAGCCCCGAACCGCCGCCTCGATGGCGGCGACGTCGATCTTCTTCATTTTCATCATCGCATCAAACGCACGTCTGGCGGCTGCTCGATCGGAGCTTGTATAGGCGTGTGTCAGGGCGATCGGTGTGATCTGCCACGAGATGCCCCACTTGTCCTTGCACCAACCACACTCGCTTTCCTGCCCACCATGGCTGACGATCGCATTCCAGTAGCGATCCGTCTCCGCCTGATCGGCGGTGGCTACCTGGAACGAGAACGCCTCGCTGTGCTGAATCCCCGGCCCGCCGTTGAGGCCCAGGCAGGGAATGCCCATGACGGTGAACTCGACGGTCAGTACGTCACCTTCTCTGCCGGCTGGATAGTCCGCGGGCGCGCGATGCACCGCATCGAGCGACGAGTCGGGAAAAGTGCGGGCATAGAAGCGCGCCGCCTCCTCTGCATCACGTTCATACCAGAGGCAAACCGTGTTCTTTGCGATCTTCATGATGACTTCCTCCTTCAGGGTCCTTGTTCACGCGTTGAAACGACACCCACGGCAAGCGACGCTCAAAACCGGCGATCTGCGGATAAGCCGATTTCGCGGCGACGATGGCTGACATCGCCGCCCAGGAGTGCTTGCCCGGGTACAGACACGACGAACCAGGGCCTGGTTTATCGACAAGACCCTGCGCGGCGGGCCGCGCCAGTTCAGGCCTGCCCCAGGTAATCCCGCTTCCCGATCTCCACCCCGTTGTGCCGCAGGATGGCGTAGGCCATGCTCACGTGGAAATAGAAGTTGGGGATGGCATGCCACTGCAGATAGTGCAGACCTTGGTAGCGCTCCTCCCCATCCCGCCGCTTGAGCGTCACTTCCTTCTCTTCGCTGCCGTCGATCTGCTCGGGCTTGAAGGTCTGCAGGTAGGCGATGGTCTTGGCCACGCGGGCCTGCAGTTCGTCCAGGGTCTTTTCCGTGTCTTCATAGACCGGTGGCGTCACGCCGGCCAGGCGGGCTGCACAGCCCTTGGCGGTGTCGGTGGCGATCATGACCTGGCGCGTGAAGGGCAGCATGTCGGGCGCGAGGCGGAAGCCTGTAAACGCGCTCTCGTCGATCTTTCTGGCCTGGGCATGCGCCTGGGCCTTGGCCAGGATGGCGTTGAGGTTGCCCAGCATGTGGATGAAACGCGGCACGCTGGCCTGGTACATGGTGATCTGCATCAAGAACTCCGGGGGCAGGAAAAAGAAGACGGTTCAGCGCGCGGGAGCCCGCAGCGCCAGGTTGAGCTGGTCCACGAGCTCAGCCCAGTCGGCATCGCGGTGCAGCTCGTCGCGCAGCAAGGTGGCCTGGGCCGGGGACCAGAACGGCGCGTCTTCCAGACGCACGTGGTCGGCCAGGGGCGAATGCTTCTGGATGAAGGCGGTCACGTCCTTGACGTCGCTGGGCAGGCCGAGCTGGGCAAAGAGTTCGCAGAACTGGTGGTGGTTCGGGGTCATGGTGCTTATCCTTTCCTTGTTGTGGTCGGCCCTGATGCCGGCAGGGGTGCGGCCTCCATTATTGGGCGAGAGCGACCGTGCCAGTGTGTAATGGCTGTCAGTAACCCCGGCACAGCGGTGGGCAAGCCCAGCGCTGCGCGCTTCAGGAGCCCATCATGTCCTCGTCCGCACACACCCCTCCCGTCCGTACCGAGCGCGACACCTTCGGCCCCATCGAGGTGCTGGCCGAGCGGCTCTGGGGCGCGCAGACGCAGCGTTCGCTGCAGTTCTTCGCGATCTCCACCGAACGCATGCCGCCCGAGCTGGTGCTGGCGCTCGCCCAGGTCAAGCAGGCCGCAGCGCGCGTCAACGGCACACTGGGCCTGCTGCCGGCCGACAAGGCCCGCGCCATCGACCAGGCCGCAGCCGAGGTGCTGGCCGGCCAGCACACGGCCGAGTTCCCGCTCTCGGTCTGGCAGACGGGTTCGGGCACGCAGAGCAATATGAACATGAACGAGGTGCTGGCCAACCGTGCCTCGGAGCTGCTGGGCGGCCCGCGCGGCAGCGCACGCAAGGTGCACCCCAACGACGAGGTCAACCTGGGCCAGTCGTCCAACGACGTGTTTCCCACGGCCATGCACCTG
>CAMLNH010000251.1 GCA_946481355.1 uncultured Curvibacter sp. | reverse complement strand
CATGGTCTTGTCTTTCGCCGGCTCAGCGGTACTTGGCGTCCGCGGCCTTGGCTGCAGCGATCTCGGGCTCGTAGCGGTCTCCGACGGCCAGCAGCATTTCCTTGGTGAAATACAGGTCCCCGCGTTTTTCGCCGTGGTACTCAAGAATGTGGGTTTCGACGATGGCATCGACCGGGCAGGCCTCCTCGCAGAAACCGCAGAAGATGCATTTGGTCAGATCAATGTCGTAGCGCGTGGTGCGGCGGGTGCCATCCTCGCGCTCACCCGCCTCGATGGTGATGGCCATGGCAGGGCACACGGCTTCGCAGAGTTTGCAGGCAATGCAGCGCTCCTCGCCGTTCTCATAACGGCGCTGGGCATGGAGACCGCGGAAGCGCGGGGACAGGGGCGTCTTCTCTTCGGGGAACTGGACCGTGATCTTGCGGCGAAGGGCGTAGCGGCCGGTCAGGGCCATGCCCTTGAAGAGCTCCAGCAACATGAAGCTCTTGAAAAAGTCGCTCAGCGAAAAGGGGGCAACGGCGGAGGTGGACATGATCGATCGCCTTGCTTATTTCCAGAGATTCCACGAGGTCTGCATCAGGCCGCCGACGAGCAGCAGCCAGACCAGCGTGACGGGAATGAAAATCTTCCAGCCCAGACGCATGATCTGGTCGTAGCGGAAACGGGGGAAGGTCGCGCGAATCCAGATGAACAGCGACACCACGAAGAAGGTCTTGGCGCCCAGCCAGATCCAGCCTGGAATCCAGTTGAACAGGGCGCTGTCGACCGGGGGCAGCCAGCCGCCGAGGAACATCACCACCGCCAGGATGGACACCAGCCACATGCTGGCGTATTCGGCCAGGAAGAAGATGGCAAAGCCCATGCCCGAGTACTCGACCATGTGGCCAGCCACAATCTCCGCTTCGCCTTCGACCACGTCGAACGGGTGCCGGTTGGTTTCGGCCACCCCGGAGATCAGGTAGACCATGAAGATGGGCAACAGCGGCAACCAGTTCCAGGACAGGAAGTCCAGGCCCATGTTCACGCCATGACCCTTGGCCTGCGACGCAACGATGTCACCCAGGTTCAGACTGCCCGCCGTCATCACGACCACGAGGAAACAGAAACCGATGGCGATCTCATAGCTCACCATCTGGGCCGAAGCACGCAGCGCGCCGAGGAAGGCGTACTTGGAGTTCGATGCCCATCCAGCGATGATCACGCCGTAGACCTCGATCGAGGTGATGGCCAGAATGACCAGCAGGCCAGCATTGATGTTGGCGATCACTGCTTCGGGGCCGAACGGCACCACCACCCAGGCGGCGAGCGCCGGCATGATGGCCATGATCGGCCCCAGGCGGAACAGCCCGTTGCTGGCGGCGGTGGGATTGATCAGCTCCTTGGTGAGCAGCTTGACCGCGTCGGCGATGGGCTGCAGCAGTCCGGCCGGCCCCACGCGGTTGGGACCAAAGCGGACCTGCATGAAGCCCAGCAGCTTGCGTTCCCACAGGGTCAGGTAAGCCACGGCCCCCATCAGCGGGGCGACCACAGCCACGATCTTGAGCAGACTCCAGATGACCGGCCAGGCCGCCGTGGTCCACCAGGAGGCGTTGATGAGGCCAAGGCCTCCGTTGTACATCGCGTCGATCATGCACGGGCTCCTCGGGCATCGCTCGTCAGTTGCAGCGAGGTGGCGCGGCGCACCAGCCCATCAAGCTGATAGATCGGCGCCACGCAGGGGTACGTCTGGGCGGGCGACTGGTCGGCAGCGGCAGGCCCCACACTGACATCGGCATTGCTAAGACGGGAAGCGGCCACCAGCGATCCGCCCGCAACGCCTGGCAAGGCTGCGGCCAGCACCGCCTGCGAGGAGTCGGCATCGAACCCGGGCAGACCCAGGATGTTGCCCAATACGCGCAGCACCTTCCACGCCGGGCGCGTGTCACCCAGCGGACGCACCACCGCATGAAAACTCTGCAACCGGCCCTCGGCATTGACAAAGGACCCGGAGGTTTCCGTGAACGGCGCAATGGGCAGCAGCACGTCACTGATGTCCATGTTGGCCTTGAAGGGGCTGAGCGTGACCACCATGTCGGCCGACTTCAGGCCTTCGGCACCTTTGGCGCTGTCAAAGGCCGGCTCCGTGTTCAGGAGGATGGCGGCCTTCAGCTGCCCGCCAAGCATCTGTGCGGTGTTGAGACCGCCCTGCCCCGGCACGGCACGAACCAGCTGTGCACCGACGGTGTTGGCGGCTTCGGTGAGGTAGCCCACCGAGGCGCCCGTTTGCTGACCAATCCAGTTGGCAAGCGCCAGCAGACTGGAGGCCTTTTCGTGGTGGGCAGCTGCGTTGCCCAGAAGGACCGCCTTCTGTTCGCCTCCCAGCAGGGACTTTGCCACTGCGCGGGCCTCGTCGGTGATGCTGCCGGCGACCGGCGGTTGCACACCGGCTTCTGCCGCGACCGCGGCTGCGATTCCGGCCAAGGCACTCACCCAGACACTGCTGTCGGCAAGCACCACGTTCTTCAGCGACATCGCCCAGTCGGGAGCCCGGGCATCCAGCACGTTGACCTGGCAACCCTTGCGCGCGGCTTGACGGATCCGCTGGGCGAACAGCGGGTGGTCCTTGCGCAGGTTCGACCCAACAACCAGCACGCGCTGCAACTGCGACAGCTCGGCAATCGGACGCCCCAGCCAGCGGGCCTGACCGGCCGGCGCAGCATTGCCGAAATCGGCATGACGCAGACGGCTGTCGATGTTCTCACTTCCAAGGCCACGCACCAGGGCACCAGCGAGAGACAGTTCTTCAACCGTGCTGTGCGGACTCGCCAGCAGACCGATGGCCGCAGCGCCATGCTTGTCCTTGACGCCCTTGAGACCGTTGGCCACGTATTCCAGCGCGGTCTGCCAGTCCACAGACTGCCATTGCCCTCCCTGCTTGAGCATGGGCTGGGTCAGGCGGTCTTCACCGTTCAGGGCTTCGTACGAAAAGCGGTCGCGGTCGGCAATCCAGCATTCGTTGACAGCATCGTTTTCCAGGGGCACCACGCGCATCACCTGGTGGTTCTTCACCTGGACGATCAGGTTGGCACCGGTCGAATCATGCGGGCTTACGCTCTTGCGACGCGAAAGCTCCCAGGTGCGAGCGCTGTAGCGGAAGGGCTTGCTGGTGAGTGCCCCCACCGGACAGATGTCGATCATGTTGCCAGAGAGCTCGGAATCCACCGACTGACCGACAAACGTCTCGATCTCGGCATGTTCGCCACGGTTGGACATGCCTAGCTCCATGACGCCGGCGATTTCCTGCCCGAAGCGCACGCAGCGTGTGCAGTGGATGCAGCGGCTCATCTCCTCCATAGAGATCAACGGGCCGACGTTCTTGTGGAACACCACGCGCTTTTCTTCCTCGTAGCGCGACGCACCACCACCGTAGCCCACGGCCAAGTCCTGCAGCTGGCACTCGCCGCCCTGGTCGCAAATCGGGCAGTCCAGCGGGTGGTTGATCAGCAGGAATTCCATCACCGACTTCTGGGCCTTGATGGCCTTGTCGGACTTGGTGCGCACGATCATGCCCATGGTCACCGGCGTGGCGCAGGCGGGCATGGGCTTGGGCGCTTTCTCCACCTCGACCAGGCACATGCGGCAGCTGGCGGCGATAGAGAGTTTCTTGTGGTAGCAGAAGTGCGGGATGTAGGTGCCCGCCTTTTCGGCCGCATGCATGACCATGCTGCCCGGGGGCACTTCGACCTTCTGGCCGTCGAGTTCGATTTCAACCATGGTGTGTTCCGGAATCAGGCCGAGGTCGCGGTGTCGGCCTTGATCATGGCCGCGAACTCGTGACGGAAGTGCTTGAGCATGGCGCGCACCGGCATCGCGGCGGCATCGCCCAGGGCGCAAATGGTGCGGCCCATGATGTTCTCGGCCACGTTGTCCAGCAGGTCCATGTCGGCGGGTTTGGCGTCGCCGCGCTGGATCTTGTCGACCAGTCGCCAGAGCCAGCCCGTGCCCTCGCGGCAGGGCGTGCACTGTCCACAGGACTCGTGCATGTAGAAGTACGACAGGCGCTTGAGCGACTCGACCATGCAGCGGGTGTCGTCCATCACGATGACGGCACCCGAGCCCAGCATGGAGCCGGCCTTGCTGATGGAGTCGTAGTCCATCGTGCAGTCCATGATGATGTTGGCGGGCAGCACCGGAGCGGACGAACCACCAGGAATCACGGCCTTGAGCTGGCGCCCCGCGCGGACACCACCGGCCAGTTCCAGCAGCTTGCTGAACGGGGTGCCCAGCGGGATTTCGTAGTTGCCCGGACGCTCCACGTCACCGCTGACCGAGAAGATCTTGGTGCCGCCGTTGTTGGGCTTGCCGCATTCGAGGTAGGCCTGGCCGCCGTTGCGGATGATCCAGGGCACCGCCGCGAAGGTTTCGGTGTTGTTGATGGTGGTGGGCTTGCCGTACAGGCCGAAGCTGGCCGGGAACGGCGG
>CAMLNH010000250.1 GCA_946481355.1 uncultured Curvibacter sp. | reverse complement strand
TGCCCACCAGCGTCGTGCGCGAAATCACCTGGACCGAACCCGCCGTCAAGGGCGATACCTCGGGCAAGGTGCTCAAGCCCGCCAAGATCGCCACCGGCTTTGAAGTACCCGTGCCGCTCTTCGTCGACCAGGGCGACAAGATCGAGATCGACACCCGCACCGGCGAATACCGCAAGCGCGTCTGATCGCCCTGCGATCCGGCCAAAGGCTCCTGCGGGAGCCTTTTGTTTTTGGCCTTGCGGATTCGGTGTAGGCTATCCGCATGAGCGAAGCCGATACCGCCCGCCCCGAAGATGCCCAGGCGGGCAACAGCAGCCTGCCCTCTCGGCTGGCCCTGCGCCGCGTGTTGATCGATACCTGGCACGAGAACGTGGCCTACATGCACCGTGACTGCGAGGTCTACCGGGCCGAAGGTTTCAAGGCCCTGTCCAAGGTCGAGGTGCGCAGCAACGGGCGCAGCGTGCTGGCCACGCTCAATGTGGTGGACGATGCGGGCATCGTGGCCTGCGGGGAACTCGGGTTGTCCAAGGCCGCCTTTGCGCAGCTGGACGTGGCCGATGGTCACACCGTCACGGTGGCCCAGGCCGAGCCCCCCGCCTCCATCGGGGCCCTGCACCGCAAGCTCGGCGGCGAGCGCCTGGGCCTGGAGGACTTCCGCGCCATCGTGCACGACATCAGCGCGCACCATTACTCCAAGATCGAGCTCACGGCCTTCGTCGTCGCCACCCACCGTGACGAGCTTGATCGCGAGGAAGTGCTGTTTCTGACCCAGGCCATGGTGGAGGCCGGCTCCCGGCTGGACTGGCAGGAGCCGCTGGTGGTGGACAAGCACTGCATCGGCGGCATTCCGGGCAACCGCACCTCCATGCTGGTCGTGCCCATCGTGGCCGCGCACGGCATGCTCTGCCCCAAGACCTCTTCGCGCGCCATTACCTCGCCGGCCGGCACCGCCGACACCATGGAAGTGCTGGCCGAGGTGGAACTGCCCATCGAACGCCTGCAGCAGATCGTGCAGCAGCACCGCGCCTGCCTGGCCTGGGGCGGCACGGCACAACTCTCCCCCGCCGATGATGTGCTGATCTCGGTCGAGCGCCCGCTGGCGCTCGACGCGCCGGGCCAGATGGTGGCGTCCATCCTGTCCAAGAAGATCGCCGCCGGCTCCAGCCATCTGGTGCTGGACATCCCCATCGGGCCCACGGCCAAGGTGCGCTCCATGCCCGAGGCGCAGCGCCTGCGTCGTCTCTTCGAATACGTGGCGCGGCGCATGAAGCTCTCGCTGGATGTGCTCATCACCGATGGCCGGCAACCCATCGGCCAGGGCATCGGCCCGGTGCTGGAGGCGCGCGATGTGATGCGCGTGCTCGAGAACGATCCGCGTGCGCCCATGGACCTGCGCCAGAAAGCGCTGCGCCTGGCCGGTCGCATGCTGGAAGCCGACCCCGATGTACGCGGAGGTGATGGCTTTGCGATTGCCCGCGACATCCTGGACTCGGGCCGCGCGCTCAAGAAAATGAACGACCTGATCGATGCCCAGGGCCGGCGCGCCTTCGACCACCACCATCCGCAGCTGGGCCCGCTGAGCTTCGAGGTACGCGCACATGGCAGCGGCGTGGTCTGCGGCATCGACAACCTGCAGCTGGCCCGCATTGCGCGCTTTGCGGGCGCGCCCAAGGTGAGGGAGGCCGGCGTGGACCTGTGCGTCAAGCTGGGCGAGGCGGTCATTGACGGCGACGTGCTCTATCGCGTTCATGCCAGCTACCCGGCCGACCTGGAGTTCGCGCGCCAGGCCTGTGCGCGCAGCAGCGGCTACCAGATCGGCCGCGCCGAGGATGTGCCCCACGTCTACGTGGAGTTCTGAATGCGCCCCGCCCTGTTGCTGCATTTCGAGGATGAGACGGACCAGGCCGCGCGTATTGCCGCCGCCGCGGGCATGCCCACAGCCTGCATCTCACGTCACCGCTTCCCCGACGGCGAGCTCAAGCTGCGCCTGCCCGAACAACTGCCGCCACGCATCGCCCTGCTGCGCTCCCTGGCCCAGCCGAATGAGAAGCTCGTGGAGCTGCTGCTGGCCACTCGCACCGCACGCACCCTGGGCGCAACGCAGCTCACGCTGATCGCGCCCTATCTGGCCTATATGCGCCAGGACATGGCCTTCGCGCCCGGCGAGGCCGTGAGCCAGCGCATCGTGGGCTCTTTCCTGGCCGACCTCTTCGACGCCGTGATCACCGTGGACCCGCACCTGCACCGTATCCAGACGCTGGAGGAAGCCGTGCCGGTGCCGCGCACCGTGGTGCTCAGCGGCGCGCCGCTGCTGGCCGACCTGATCGCGCAACGGCGACCCGGCGCCTTGCTGGTCGGCCCCGATGAAGAGTCGGCCCAGTGGATTGCCCAGGCCGCCGCGCGACATGGTTTCGACCAGGCGGTCTGCCGCAAGGTGCGGCATGGGGACCGCCACGTCGAGATCGCCCTGCCCGATATCAGGGCACACGGCCGCGCGGTGGTGCTGCTCGACGACATGGCCAGCAGTGGCCACACCCTGGCGCAGGCCGCACGCGGTCTGCTGGCCGCCGGTGCCGTCAGCGTGGACGTGGCCGTGACGCATGCGCTTTTCTCCGGCGATGCCGGCCCCTTGCTCTGGCAGGCCGGCGTCCGCCAGGTCTGGAGCACGGACTGCATTACCCACCCCAGCAACGCGGTGCGCATGGCGCCAGCCATCGCTGCCGCTCTCCAGTGAGTTCCTCATGAAGACCCCGCACGACCTCAGCACCCGTACTCTAGCTGACGCCTGGGCCGACCTCAAGGCCCACGCCGACGCCGGCATTCCCCTCCAAGCCGACGCCTACCGCCTGGCCTTCGCCGACCCCGAATTCCTCTTGCGCCGCGAGACGCGCGGCATCCGCTTCCAGCTCGAGATGCTCAAACCCGACCTGGAACAGCAGGCCCAGGGCGTGACCAGCACCATCGTCGTCTTCGGCAGCGCGCGCTTCGTCGACGCAGAGGAGGCCCAGCGCCGCCTGGCCGCCGCGCGTGCCGGCAGTGACGCCCGGGCGCTGGCACAGGCCGAGCGCGACGCGCGCAACGCGCAGCACTACGAACAGGCGCGCCGCTTCGGCCGCCTGGTCGCCGAGCACAGCGCCAAGCTGTCGCACGCCGAGCGGCTCTACATCTGCACCGGCGGCGGCCCGGGCATCATGGAAGCGGCCAACCGCGGTGCGCACGAGGCCGGCGCACTCAACGTGGGGCTCAACATCGCCCTGCCGCACGAGCAGTCGGGCAACCGCTACATCTCGCCCAGCCTGTGCTTCAAGTTCCACTACTTCGCGCTGCGCAAGATGCACTTCATGATGCGCGCCAAGGCCCTCGTGGCCTTTCCGGGCGGCTTCGGCACGCTGGATGAACTGTTCGAGATTCTGACCCTGGTGCAGACCGGCAAGTCCGAGCCCGTGCCGGTGGTGCTCTTCGGCAGCAGCTTCTGGCAGCGCCTGATCAATTTCGATTTGCTGGTGGAGGAAGGCGTGATCTCGCCCGAAGACACGCAGCTCTTCAAGCTCGTGGACACGCCCGAGGCGGCTTGGGACGCTATCCAGTCCTACTATCGGCTGGGGGCGGAACCGGCGCCCTGAGTTGCCAGGCGGTGCGGCTGCCCAGGCCCACCGCGGCGCCGACCACCCAGAACACCAGCTGCACGCCCACCACTGTGCCGATGCTGCCGAACAGCAGAGGCATGAGCACGCTGGAGCCGTTGAGCGACATCAGGCGCAGGCCCAGGGCTTCACCATGGCGGTCGGCCGGGGTGATCTGGTGCAGGGTGCTCATGATCATGGGCTGCACAGAGCCCAGCACCAGACCCAGCAGCACCGAGCACACCCCCATGGTCAGGGCACTGGGCATCAGGGGATAGAGCCCGAAGAGCAGCCCCGTGGCCACCATGGCGCTGCTGATCACCACCCACTCGCGCAGATGCCGGGCCAGCCAGGGCATGAGCAGACGCACGACAGTGGCCGCGATGGCGAAAGAGCCGAGCAGCATGCCGATGGTGGAGGCGCTGTAGCCGCGTTCATGGCCCAGCACAGGCAGCACGAAGGTGTGCACATCCCAGCACGAGGAGAGGAACCAGTTGACCAGCAGCAGGCGACGCATCATCGGGTCGCGCAGCAGATCCCAGGCCCGGCGGCGGCCCTGCTCGGCCGCAGAAGCCTGCGAAGGCAGATCGGGCGTGCGCCGCACCAACCACCAGGTCAGCAGGGGCAGCAGGGCCATGAGCAGAAAGGCGCTGCGATAGCCGCCAAGGTCTCCTGCTTGGCCGCCAAGCCAGACACCGGCGTGGTCGATCAGCAAACCGGCGAGCAGAGGCCCGAGAAAATTCGAGGTGGCCGGCCCGATGGACAACCAGCTGAATACTTGGCGAAGCTCGGCCGCGTCGCGCGCTGCGCGCCCCACATGGCGTTGCAGCGTGATCGAG
>CAMLNH010000249.1 GCA_946481355.1 uncultured Curvibacter sp. | reverse complement strand
CTGACCCCGCTTTCCTACCTGATCCGCTGAGACCCCGCCCATGAGCAAGAGCAACGTCCGTGTCCTGACCGGCATCACCACTTCCGGCACGCCGCACCTGGGCAACTACGTGGGCGCCATCCGCCCGGCCATCGCCGCCAGCCGTGCGGCCGGGGTGGAGAGCTTCTACTTCCTCGCGGATTACCACGCCCTGATCAAGGTGGACGACCCGGCGCGCATCCAGCGCAGCACGCTGGAGATCGCCGCCACCTGGGTTGCCGCCGGCCTGGACCCGGAACGCGTGACGTTTTATCGCCAGTCCGACATCCCCGAGATCCCCGAGCTGACCTGGTTCCTCACCTGCGTCTGCGGCAAGGGCCTGCTCAACCGCGCCCACGCCTACAAGGCCGCGGTGGACAAGAACCATGCCGCCGGCGCGGACGAGGACGCCGACGTGACGGCCGGCCTCTTCATGTACCCGGTACTGATGGCCGCCGATATCCTGATGTTCAACGCCCACCGCGTGCCCGTGGGGCGTGATCAGGTACAACACATCGAGATGGCGCGCGACATGGCGTCCAGCTTCAACCATCTCTATGGCGAGCACTTCGTGCTGCCCGAGGCGCAGATCGAGGAAAGCGTGGCCACCCTGCCCGGCCTGGACGGCCGCAAGATGAGCAAGAGCTACGACAACACCATCCCGCTCTTTGCGCCACCCGAGCAGCTCAAGAAGCTCATCGCCGGCATCAAGACCGATTCGCGCGCCCCGGGCGAACCCAAGGACACCGAGGGCTCGGCCCTGTTCCAGATCTACCAGGCCTTCGCCAGCCCGGCCGAAACCGCCCAGCTGCGGCAGGATTTCGCCGCCGGCATCTCCTGGGCCGACGCCAAACAAAAGCTTTTCGAGCGCATTGACGCCGAAATCGCGCCCATGCGCGCCACCTACGAAGACCTGGTCGCCCACCCCGAAAAGCTCGAAGCCCTGCTCCAGACCGGTGCAGCCAAGGCCCGCAGAACAGCCACGCCCTTCACCGCCAAGGTGCGCCATGCCGTGGGCCTGCGTGACCTGCGCGCCCAGGCGGCTGACAAAAAGGGTGACAAAAAAGACAAGGCCGCCCTGCCCAGCTTCAAGCAGTACCGCGAAAGCGATGGCCAGTTCTACTTCAAACTGGTCGATGCCCAGGGCAAGCTGCTGCTGCAAAGCGAAGGTTTTGCCAGCCCCAAGGAGGCCGGCCAGGCGGTCAAACGCCTGCAGGAGCTCTCGGCCCCCCTTCCAACTCTGCTCCAAGAGATACCGGTGAAACACCTGGTTACGGCTCAGGAGCTGGAGTCTGCGCTACAACAGCTGCTGGCCGCCCGGGACTGAAATCAGTTCCGCGACCGGGCCCCAGCGAGCTGCGGGTACGGTTCTTGCGAATTGCGGCTACCCCAGCTCAGAGGAGTGCCGTACCCATGCCCGCCGCCCGCCCCGCCGTCATGCGCAAGCAAACCGCCTTGTCGGACCATCGCCAGACCTTCGATGAACTCTGCGCCTGGATCGACGCCCATCTGGACGAACCCATAGGCTGGCAGGAACTCATGGCCCAGAGCGGCCTGGACCACCAGACCCTCAACGCGCTCTTCTTCAAGTTCCTCAGCACCACGCCCATGGCCTGGATCCGCAAGCGCCGCGGTCTCGGCCAGGCAGCTGCACTGCCGCGCCCGGCCCCTGCACACCGCCTGCTGCGCGCCGCCACGGCCTGAGCCGCGGAAAACCCCGCGCTCACACTGCTACAATACGCGCTTCCACAAAGCCGGAGAGGTGGCAGAGTGGTCGAATGTACCTGACTCGAAATCAGGCGTAGGCGCAAGCCTACCGTGGGTTCGAATCCCACCCTCTCCGCCAAAGCACAAATAAATACGGGCCTTACGGCCCGTATTTATTTCCAGCCCCACAAAACACAGTTTGTGTAGTTCTGCTTTAGATTGCACCGCTGTGCAGTACGGCCATCAAACTGGTCTATTTAGATCGTACAGCCAAGGCCATGGCAATACTCAGCGTCCCGAACGTGGCCGCGCCCAACCACAGAAGCAGGCCGCGCGCGAGACCATCCTCCAGGACAGCGCTTATCAACGCTGTTGCCAAGAGAGACGAACCGATGATGCGAAGAGACCTCTTGTGCCGGAGCACTCCACTTCGGGCACGGTGACGCTCCATCGTCCGACTGAGTACCATAAGCCCAAAAATTGTGAGCACGATGGTGAGGGCCGTCAGCATCAGCTCGATTTCCGCCGCAGGAATTGCACGATGCCGACAAATCCAACGGCGAGTGCAAACGCGCTCAGATCAAAGCCGGCCATGACCCAGTCGCCGGCGGCAAGTGTGTTGACTAGGTGTCGTTGGGTGGTCAGTGCATTGAGAACAGGCAGAAACGCGAACAGTGCGGCGGCCAGCCACGCCTGCTCTTGCCACCCTGCTTTCGATGGGCGCACCCAGGCGTGAATGAACAGCAGCCCCCACGCAATGAACATTGCCTGGATTTCCAGGTGTTCGCGTTGCGCCAACCCAAAGGGCAGAAGTCGATTCGCGAAGAAATACGTGGCTATCGCGCACGGGAGTCCGATGATAACTGCAATATTCAGTCGCTCCACCACCTTCAATCCCGGATGCACGGCAGCACGCGAACTCTCAATTCGTTGTCTGCGTTTGACCGTCCAGAGTACGAGACCCGTCGCGATCATCACCACACCCAGGGCTCCGGAAAGCACATACAGCATTCGCAATACGGGTTCAGCAAACAAACCTTCATGCAGTCCGAGCATTAGATCGCGAAACGTCTTGGGGCCAGATTGTTTCGAATGGTGCTCTGCGACAAGCGAACCGCTCACAGCGTCATAAACCAGTATGTCCGCCATTCGCACGGGGTGAGCAGCAAAGTCTCCGACAACGGAGATCCGGGCATTGGCATCGCCGGGATGCTGGAAGTCCAATGTGGCAACCTGGGCCTGACCCCATCTGTTCTGGACATCCTGCAGGAGTCTTTCGACCGGTATTTGAGTGGCCGACAGACCGGCTGCTGATGTTTGTCCCAGAGGCGGGAACAGTTCCTCAGAAAATGCACGTCCGGCTGAAGAGCCAGGACCGTACCAGCCGGCGACGATCAATGGCAGGAAAGAGAACATGACGAAGATCAAACCGGAGTAGCTGATCATCAGTTGAAACGGCAGTGACGCAACGCTGGCGAGATTGTGTGCATCGAGCCATGAGCGCTGCCCCTTCCCAGGGCGAAAAGTAAAGAAGTCGGCAAATATCCTGCGGTGGGCGACGATGCCGGTGATCAAGGCGACAAGAAGAATCATGCTGGCAATGCCGACTAACCATTCAGCCACACGTTCGTGCATGTAGTGAAGTCGCCAGTGCATCTGGTAAAGGGTCTGCCCGCCTCCCGTTGCACGCACATCTATTCGGGCCCCTGTGTCGGGGTCGAGCCACGCCATCCCGCGCGAGCCAGCGCCTGTCCCGCCTTGCCAGAAGACTTGCAGGTAAGGCTCGTTTCGATCAATGGGAAGACGAACGAGCCATCTGCGTGCATCGGGTGCATGCATCTGCAGATACTCGACCGCCCGGGTTACCGTTGGAATCGTGGGCAGCGGGTAACGCGCCACCGGTAGCTCCGGTCGCATCCAGCGGTCGATTTCGGTATCCAGGTAGCCGACCGTGCCGGTCACGAACATGAAGTAGAGCAACCAGCCGAGCAGCAAACCCAGCCAGGTGTGCAACCACGCCATGGACTTACGCAAGCCCCCCTTCATCGCAACATGACCCAGGCGACTGTACCGCTGGCCAGCAGCACGATGACGATGCCCTTCCAGGCTGCGGTGGCACTCCGGGCCGCAAAGGCCCACATGACCGCCGCTGCATAGCCGACAAAGCTCAACTGCATGGCCAGCAGCACGGCATCCACGCGTGACAACGGCAACAATGCCGCGATAGCCATCGCTGAGACCTGCGCAAGCACATAACCACCCAGACTCGCCGCGACGGCCCGAGAAATTGCATCCCAGCAGGGCTTCACACTATGCCCGGAGATCACAGATTCAGAAGTCCGCCGACACCGAGACCAGCAGTGTGCGCGGAGCGCCTATGGTCAACCCTTCACGAGCGGCCGACTGCCAGTAGTTCCTGTCCAGCACGTTCTCCAGGGCAGCGCGCAGCGTGATCGGCACGTTATCGCTTTTGAAACGATAGCGTGCACCCAGATCCCAACGGGTCCAAGAAGGCAGTTTCTGCGTGTTGCCTGTGTCAACGAACTGCGAGCTGGTCTGCAGTGCACGGGCCGTCAAGGTCAGGCCGGGCACGGATGGGGTATCCCATTCGCCTGAGACATTGAACTGGAGCCGCGGAGTGGCAGGTGCGGTACGGCCGTCGTTGGTGCCATTCTCTGTGCGCACTAGATTGCCTTCCGTGTAGGCCAGGCCCGTCAGCAACCGAACGCCGCTTGCGATCTCG
>CAMLNH010000248.1 GCA_946481355.1 uncultured Curvibacter sp. | reverse complement strand
CCGCCTCCACGCTCAACCAGCTGCGCCGCGATGCCGTGGCCGCGCTGGAAGCGGCACGCGCCGCCGCCTACGTGCGCCCGCCGCGTGCCAAGCCGGTGGAGCCGCCCGTGGCCTATCCCGAGGACACGCTGAGCTACCTGGCCAACGTCTACAACGAGAAGGCACGCGATTTCTACGCCAAGCACGGCGTCAAGGTCATTGCCGCGGCCTACGAAAGCCATGAGGAGGAAGGCGAAGTCAGCCTCATGATCACCAAGCACTGCGTGCGCTTTTCGCTGAGCCTCTGTCCCAAGCAGGCCAAGGGCGTCACCGGTGTGCAGGGCACGGTGCGTGCCGAGCCGCTGACCCTGATCAATGGCAAGGAAAAGCTCACGCTGCGCTTCGACTGCAAACCCTGCGAGATGCACGTGGTCGGCAAGATGAAGAAATCGGTGCTGAACCAGGCGGCACGCGAGGCGCAGGAAGTGCCGCTGAAGTTCTACCGCACCCGGCCCGAGGCCATCACCCTCGACTGAGGGCGCTCAACGCTGTCTGCGGCCGCCCGCGCCTTCCAGGGGCGCCAGATCCGTCAGGTACTCGAGCTCGCCGACATGCAGCACGGGGAGCTCGCTGCCCTCACGGATGGCTTCCATCAGTGCCTGTTTCTCCTCGTCCGACACCAGCTCCCAGGGGCGCAGGCCCTCCTGCGCCAGCGTCGGGCTGCTGCCGGCGCGCTGTGTGCCGCGCCGCTCGAAGGCGGCCTGCTCTCTTGCGCTGGCCCGCCAGTAGATGCCTTCAAGGCTCAGGCCGTAGCGCTCGTAGGCGTTGCGCCGCAGACGTGACTCGACCTCGCTCTCGGTGCAGGCCTGGCCACGCTGGCTGGGCGCGAATCCCGGGGCCACGTCGAGCATCACGATGTAGCGGTGGTGCCGGGGATCGAGCGGCATGAGCCGCAGGCTGTACTGTGTCGCGGGAACCGCCAGCTCCTGCAGGCTTTCGTGCACCACCTGCTCGGCCAGCTCGCGGCGGAAAGCCATGCGCTCCTCCAGACTCATGCGTCGTGTGCCCTTGGCGGACAGCATGACGGTTTCGGGGGCAGCGGCGCTCTTGCGAAATAGAGAGAACATGGCTGACGATTCTGCAGGGGCCTGTGTCGGCCGCATGTTCATTTGGTGTGGATTTGTAAGTCCACGTCATTGACATCGGGGTAAAAGAAAAGCCGCCCGAAGGCGGCTTTTGGTCGTGAAGGCTGTGCTCAGTTGCGCACGTAGACGATCTTCTTGGTACCGCCTTCGCAGCTACCCACCACCTTGCGGTCTCCGACCTGCTCGTTGGGCACGATTTCCAGTGTGTAGTTGGTGACGCCGTTGGCATCGATCTTGGCCGCAATCTCGGCCTTGAGCTCCTCACAGGGCTTGACCTGGGCCCAGACGCCGGGCAGGGCCAGTGCCAGGGCGACGAAAAGGGACAGACGTTTCATGGGTGCTCCTTGCTTGTGTGATGAATCTGAGGCGGACAGCAGAACCGTAGGCACTATATACCGAAGCCCTGTACGGCCATTCGGTCGCGTCGATTTGTTGCAATTGCACACAGAAATCAGAGCAGGGAACGTACTTCCCGCGCAGCCTCCCAGAGCAGCGGCAGCAGGTCGCGCTGCATGGCAGCCCCGGACAGGCGCGAGGTCGCCGCCACCACATTCAGCGCCGCCACGGTGCGGCCCTGGACGTTGCGCAGTGGCACGGCGAGGGCGTGGACGCCCAGCTCGTGCTCCTCGGTGCTCAGACAGAAGTCCTCGCGTCGCACTTGTTCGATCAGGGCTCGGAAGGTGCGCGGCTCGGTCACCGTGTGCATGGTCAGGCGACCCAGCAGCCGGCCCTTGAGCCAGGCATTGAAGTCGGCTTTGGGCAGCGCCGCCAGCAGCACCCGGCCGGTGGAGGTGGCGTGGGCCGGCAGGCGTGCACCCAGGTGCAGACCGTAGGCCAGCACCTGCGGCAGGCCTTCGGCGCCAGTGCGACGCACGTCGCTGCTGCGCGCCACGATCACCACTTCGTCGCCGTTGAGTACCACGGCTGAAAACGATTCACCGGTCTGTGTGGCCAGGCGCTCCAGCATGGGCTGCAGGGCCCGCGGCAGGCGTGAGGTGGCGAGGTAGCTGCCGGAAAAGCGCAGCACCTTGCTGGAGAGCCAGAAGTGGCTGCCGTCGGTCTCCAGATAGCCCAGATGGGCCAGGGTCAGCAGATGCCGGCGTGCTGCGGCGCGCGTGATACCGGCACGCTGCGCGGCCAGCGTGGCGTTGAGGCGCTGGCGTTCGGTGTCGAAACTCTCCAGCACGGCCATGCCCTTGGCCATGCCCTCGATCAGGTCGGTTCTGGCGATCATGTTCCCGTTCTCATGATTTGCGCGATCATCGCGCATAGATGGCGATCATCGCACATTTGACGTGGGTCATGGGCCCGGGAACGCCCCCGCCTGCCTATTCTTGCCGCATCGGATTCAACGAGGAGATTTCCATGCGTACCCAGGTTGCCATCATCGGTGCCGGCCCCTCGGGCCTGCTGCTCGGCCAGCTGCTGCACAAGGCCGGCATCGAGGCCATCATCCTTGAGCGTCAGAGCGGCGACTATGTGCTGGGCCGCATCCGCGCCGGCGTGCTGGAGCAGGTCTGCATCGATCTGCTGGACGAGGCCGGTGTCGGCCAGCGCATGCACCAGGAAGGCCTGATCCACGGCGGCTTCGACATGCTGTTCAAAGGCCAGCGTCACCGCATCGACATGAACAAGCTCACAGGCGGCAAGAACGTCATGGTCTACGGCCAGACCGAGGTGACGCGCGACCTCATGGATGCGCGCCAGGCCGCAGGCCTGACCACCATCTACGAGGCGGCCAACGTCCAGGTGCATGACTTCGACACGAAGAACCCGCGCGTGACCTGGGAGAAGGACGGCAAGTCCCACGAACTGCACTGCGACTTCATTGCCGGCTGCGACGGCTTCCACGGCGTCTGCCGCGCCAGCGCGCCGCGCAACGCGATCCGCGAATACGAGAAGGTCTACAACTTCGGCTGGCTGGGCCTGCTCTCCGACACGCCGCCCGTGCACCACGAGCTGATCTACGCCAACAGCGAGCGTGGCTTTGCCCTGTGCTCGCAGCGCAGCCACACGCGCAGCCGCTACTACCTGCAGGTGCCGCTGACCGACAAGGTCGAGCAGTGGAGCGACCAGGCCTTCTGGGACGAACTCAGGCTGCGCCTGGACCCCGAGGCCCGCGAGCACCTCGTCACCGGCCCAAGCATCGAGAAAAGCATCGCTCCGCTGCGCAGCTTCGTCACGGAGCCGCTGCGCTTCGGCCGCATGTTCCTCGCCGGTGACGCCGGCCACATCGTGCCGCCCACGGGTGCCAAGGGGCTCAACCTGGCCGCGACCGATGTGAAGTATCTGTTCAACGGCCTGGTCGAGTACTACCAGGACAGCTCCGAGGCCGGCATCGACCGCTACTCCGAGCTGGCCCTCAAGCGCATCTGGCGTGCCGAGCGCTTCTCCTGGTGGTTCACCACGCTGATGCACCGCTTCCCGGAGAACGGCGAGATCGGCCAGAAGCTGCAGGAAGCCGAGCTGGACTACATCATCCATTCCGAGGCGGGCTCACGCTCCGTCGCGGAGAACTACGTGGGCCTGCCGCTGGACTTCGGCGCCTAGACTCCCGGTGTATGGGTACGGAAGGTGTTGCGCCCACCGGACTTGGCGCGGTACATGGCCGCATCGGCATGGCGTATGAGCTCACCGGGTGTCTTGCCGTCGTGCGGGTAGCGGCTGATGCCGATGCTGGCGGTGACCTGGAGTTCCAGACCCTCCAGCGCATAGTCGGGTGACAGCGCAGCCAGCATCTTCTGGGCAATGACCGCCGCATCCTCCGGGGGCTCGCCGCACTCGACCAGCACGACGAACTCGTCGCCACCCAGGCGCGCCACCAGATCCCCTTCGCGCAGGCACTGGCGCAGGCGCAGTGCCACCTCCCGCAGCAGCAGGTCGCCCAGCCGGTGGCCATGTGTGTCGTTGACGACCTTGAAGTCGTCAAGGTCGAGGAAAAAGAGCAGGAGCAAGCCGTTGCGGCGCTCCGCACGGTGCAGGCTGCGGTTGCATGCATCCATGAACATGGCACGGTTGGGCAAGCCGGTCAGTTCGTCGTGAAAGGCCTGGTGATGCAGCGCCTGCTGCGCCCGCTTGCGGGCGTCGATATTGGTCAGCGCCGTCAGCACGCAATCTGCCCCTGCGAAATCGATGCGCTGGCAGTACAGCAGGGCCCAGAAGCGCCCGCCACTGCGGTCCTGCAGCTCGATCTCGTGATCACGTATGACGCCGGTCTGCCAGATGGACTCGACCAGTTCCACACGCTCCTGAGGCCGTGCATAGAAATCATCCGCCTTGCACTTACCCAAGTCGTGCACGCCGATCCGGAACTGGGCCAGGGCGCGCTCATTCGCGTAGCTCAGGACCGCATCCTTGCGGCGCAC
>CAMLNH010000247.1 GCA_946481355.1 uncultured Curvibacter sp. | reverse complement strand
GCTGAGCACGGCATCAGCACGCGATTCGGTGCGGGTCGCGGTAACGATGGTCGGGCGGAGTTCGCCGCTCTGGGCGAGCACGGATGAAGAAAGCAAAGCGGCAGCCAGCGCGACGGCGGCCTGGCGCTTGAACGAAACACAAGTTGTCATGATGAAGAACGGATACGTGCCCTCCCCGGCTTCCCCGCCAGGGCATGGACGTCACGGAGGCGCGCAGGCGCACCACCACCTTGTTGGCCGGTATCCGGGCTGGTGGAAACAACCTCCATCGCCTTCCCGGCTGCTTGTTCAGGGCAGCCAGTGGCCAGTGATGAAAGCGGCGTCTGACGACACGTCCACTTACCGTTGCGGGGGCAGCGCAGGTTAGGTTTGCCGGGTGGGCTCACCCTCCTGCTTCCCGTTGAACTGCGGCGTGTGAACCACACCGCGAGCACCAACGGCTGAGATTTTACGTTCGAAATCTTGCGTAAACCCTACAATGGCAAGACTTTTATTGACGATCCATGTCAAAAACTACGCCCATCGAAGAACTGGTTGAGCGCGTCGAGCGTCTGCTGGTGCGCTATGCCGAACTGCAGCGCACCAACGAACTGCTGACCGATCAGATCGACGAGCTCACCGCCGAGCGTGATCAGCTCAAGCAGCGCCTGGCCGCCGCGCGCACCCGCGTGGATGCCCTGCTCGAGCGCATCTCCGAGCCGGCCGACAGCGAAGGCCAGAAGGACGCCGCATGAAGCAGCTCGAAGTGCAGATCATGGGCCAGAGCTACCTGCTGAGCGCGCCCGAGGGCGGTGAAGCCAAGCTGCTCGAAGCCGTGGAGCGCGTGGATACCGCCATGTGCAAGATCCGCGACGCCGGCAAGGTCAAGGCACGCGACCGCATTGCCGTGCTGGCGTCGCTGAACCTGGCCTTCGACCTGAGCGACCGCGAGCCGGCGCCCGTGCCGGCCCGCGCCAGCGTGGCATCGGCCAGCACCACCGCCCAGGCCGATGCCGTGATCCTGGGCCTGATCGAGCGGCTGGATGCGGCTCTTGGCGAAGACGGCCGCCTCATTTGACTCCCCTCCCAAGCTGCGCGCACTACGTGTCGCTATTCGCCGAGGGGCCTCGTCCAGAGGCCGAGGCTCTTCGGCCTGTCCAAGCCTGCGCCGGCAGGCTTGGAGCCGCAGACCTCAGCCCCCTTCAGGGGGCAACGCCAGCGGCCCGGCCGAGCCGGTTCCGCGGCGTTCTTGACCAAAGCAGACCACGTCGTTGATTGCAGCGCACTACAATGAGGTCGTCTGCAATGCCATCGGGCTTTATATTTCCTTGAACCAATGCTCATTGAGCCCGGGCTTGGAACATTGCCTGGCTAGCGTGATCGTCTCGCGTCAGATGAACCCAAAGCCAACGCTGACCTCGCCCACCTGAACCCCCGGTTCAGGATGACGGTCCGGTGGACCATTGCAGACACCTACATTTCCCCGATGCTTCTCGAACCGCTGTTGATTGCCGAACTGGCCCTGATGGGCGCCTGCGCCGGCTTTCTCGCAGGGCTGCTGGGCATCGGCGGCGGGATGATCATGGTGCCGTTCATGACCATCATCCTCGAGGCCAAGGACTTCCCGGCCGAGTACGTGGTCAAGATGGCCGTGGCCACCTCGCTGGCCACGATCAGCTTCACATCCCTGTCCTCGGTACGCTCGCACCACAAACACGGCGCCGTGCTCTGGCCGGTGGCGCGCGTGCTGGCGCCGGGCATCCTCGTAGGCGCGCTGATCGGTGCGCAGATCGCCGCGGCCCTGCCCACGCGCATCCTGGGCCTGGTGTTCTCGCTCTTCATCGCCTACTCGGCCACGCAGATGATCCTGGACCGCAAGCCCAAGCCCACGCGCACCCTGCCGGGCAGTTGGGGCATGTTCGGCATGGGCAATGTGATCGGCCTGCTGTCCTCCGTGGTGGGTGCGGGCGGCGCCTTCGTCTCCGTGCCCTTCATGACCTGGTGCAACGTCAAGATCCACCAGGCCGTGGCGACCTCGGCCGCACTGGGCTTTCCGATTGCGCTGGCCGGCACCCTGGGCTACATCTGGGCGGGCCGCGGCCTGCCCGACATGCCGCCGGGCGCCTTCGGCTACCTCTACCTGCCGGGACTGCTGGTGATTGCGACGACCAGCATCCTGACCGCGCCGCTGGGCGCGCGCACCGCGCACCGCATGGACATCCGCCCGCTCAAGCGCGCCTTCGGCGTGGTGCTCTATCTGCTGGCCGCATATTTCCTGCTGCGCTAGGAATTTCTGCTGCATCGGGTCGGGCTGTCCAACCTTTTGAGACAGCGAAACCGTGTCGCAGGGACCGATAATCCCCGGTGGACATCCACCACCAAGCATCTCCGAGGGGACCCACGACATGCGTATTGCCATCATCGGCCAGCAGGATTTCGGCAAGGCCGTGCTGGAAGCCTTACTCGCACGCGGTGACGACGTCGCCGGCGTGTTCTGCAAGCCCGAGAAGCCGGGCGAAAAGCCCGACGCCCTGCGCGCGGCGGCCGAGAGCCTGGGCCTGAAGGTCTTCCAGTTCGCCAGCCTCAAGAGCCCTGAGGCCGAACAGGCCCTGCGCGCGCTGAACGCCGATCTGGGCGTGATGGCCTATGTGCTGCAGTTCGTGCCGCAGTCCTTCGTCAACATCCCCAATCACGGCACCATCCAGTACCACCCCTCGCTGCTGCCGAAGTACCGTGGCCCCTCTTCGATCAACTGGCCCATCGCGCGCGGCGACACCGAAACCGGCCTGACCATCTTCCGCCCCACCGACGGGCTGGACGAAGGGCCGGTGATCCTGCAGAAGCGCTGCACCATCGGTCCCGACGACACCCTGGGTGACGTGTACTTCAACCAGCTCTTCCCGCTGGGCGTGGCGGCGCTGCTGGAAGCCGCCGACCTGGTGGTGGCCGGCCGGCACACCGAAACCGTGCAGGATGAGCGCCAGGCCAGCTATGAGGGCTGGTTCAGGGCCGAGGAATCGCGTATCAACTGGGCCAACCACGTGGACCAGGTCTACAACCTGATCCGCGCCTGCAATCCTGCGCCCGGCGCCTGGTGCGAACTCGGTGGTGTGAAGGTCGCGCTCTACGACTGCCGCAAGCATGCCGTGCGCACCTACGGCGCGGTGCGCGGCAAGCCCGGGGACATCGTGCGCATCACGGAACTGTCACTGTTCATCAATGCCCAGGGCGGCATGATCGAGGTGCTGCGCCTCAAGCCCGAAGGCGGCAAGAAGATGGGCGCGGCAGATTTCGCCCGCGAGCACGGCCTGCAGGCGCTGGCACCCGCACCGGCCTGACGCTGCGCCGCCCAGGCGTGCCGTTCAACGACCCTTGTTCATGTGCAGGTCACGCACCTCGGGTCAACCCCGTAAACATAAGACGCCGGTGATGCGTTGAAAAGTTGCGTGGCGACGCCTACGCTTAGATACGCATTACCCCCACTCGTGTAAACCCTAGGGCCCGCGAAAATTATTGAAAAGTTGACCGCAATCAAGAGCGTTTTCGCGAGAAAATTTCACAGTAGCTGGCATCGATTGCTGCAAGGTGATCGAGAGGCTATCGAAGAGTGGTCCTCGTCGACAGACGGTTTATCAACAGGAGACAAAGATGAAGAGCTTTCAAGCCAAAATGAAGACCCGGGTTGTGGCAGCCGCCACCGCCATCATCGCCGCCACCGGCCTCGGTGCATCGATGACGGCCCATGCCTGGGAGCCGACCAAACCCGTCGAGTTCGTCGTGCCTGCCGGCACTGGCGGCGGTGCTGACCAGATGGCCCGCCTGATGCAGGGCATCATCGTCAAGCACAAGCTGATGAACCAGTCGCTGATCGTGGTAAACAAGTCCGGTGGCGCTGGCGCCGAGGGCTTCCTCTCCGTCAAGGAAGCCAAGGGCGATCCGCACAAGATCATCATCACCCTGTCCAACCTCTTCACCACACCGCTGGCCACCGGCGTGCCCTTCAACTGGAAGGACATGACCCCCGTCTCCATGATGGCGCTCGACCAGTTCGTGCTGTGGGTCAACGCCGACAAGCCCTACAAGAGCGCCAAGGAGTACCTGGACGCCGTCAAGGCCGCCGGTCCCAACAAGATGAAGATGGGCGGCACGGGCTCCAAGCAGGAAGACCAGATCCTGACCGTGGGCATCGAAAAGGCCACCGGCACCAAGTTCATCTACATCCCCTTCAAGGGGGGTGGTGAGGTGGCGGTGCAGCTCGTCGGCGGCCACGTCGACTCCAGCGTGAACAACCCGGCTGAAGCCGTGGCCCAGTGGCGCGCCGGCAAGCTGCGCGCCCTGTGCGTGTTCGATGACCAGCGCATGCCCTATAAGACCAAGGTCACCGACACCATGTCCTGGGCTGACATCCCGACCTGCAAGGAAGCTGGCGTGCCGGCTGACTACGTCATGCTGCGCGGCATCTTCGCCGCCCCCGGCATCACGGCCGATCAGCTCAAGTACTACGTGGATCTGATGAACAAGATTCGCGCCACGCCGGACTGG
>CAMLNH010000246.1 GCA_946481355.1 uncultured Curvibacter sp. | reverse complement strand
GCGGGCAGATGGGGCGCGGTGTTGTGCAGCGGCAGGGCGCGGCGCACCGCGGCCTGGTAGAGGTGCATGAGGAAGGCGCGCGGCTCGGTGCGGGGATCAGGGGTGCTCATTGTTCTGTGTCACTCGGTTCTATCGTCTCCGGCTTGCATTGTGACCTCGTAACCCGGCCGTAACCCGTGACGCCCTTCAGCCCGGCCCTTCACCGGGTGTTGCGCCATGCGCACACCACCCGAGCCCGGGCCCGCGAAATGCCCGCGGCGGATGCACATGGACAGGGCGAAAACCGCCAGTTGTGGCACAGTAAGCAAATGTTTCCGGGCTGCGCGCCAGCCCTGTGTTGTTCTGTCTGCCATGAAATCGATCCTGTCCCCACGCACCCTGCTGCCGCTGTCCCTGGTCCTGCTGCTCGGCCTGCTGGCCGGTTGTGCCAGCGCGCCGCCGCCGGCGGCCAGCGTGCCGGCCCCGGCCCCCGTGGCCGTGACCCCGCCGACCAAACCCGAGCCCCCCATGGGCCCGCCCTCGGGCGCGCTCAGCGCCATGGACTACCGCCTGGATGCGGCCTACCACCTCTACGGCAAGAACAACGGGCGCATCTACCAGGGCGTGATGCCGCACTTCCTCTACGCCATCGGGGTGCTTGAGGTGCAGGTGGACCCGCGCGGCAATCTGCTGGCGCTGAACTGGATGCGCGCGCCCGAGCACGCCCCCGAGGTCATCGCCGAGATCGAACGCACCGTGCGCCAGGCCGCGCCCTTCCCTGCCCCGGTCCAGCTCGGCAGCGCCAGCTACATCGAGACCTGGCTCTGGGACATCAGCGGCAACTTCCAGCTGCATACTCTGAGCGAAGGCCAGGGCCCCAAGGGCCAGCCGCGCCGCGCCATGCCGTCCCCACGCGGCATCCGCCTGGTGTCGGCGCCGGGCGTGACTGCCCGCTGAAACCAGCGAATCAATCTGCTGCGAGCTGCAAGCCCGATCGCCGCGTTGGGCGGTGGTGCTGGCTAGGATTTCTTCGCACGTTTCAAGCTTTGGGGAGGTCGTCCCACCACTGCGGTCCGAGCCGCGACTGCAGATAGGCGATGAAGGCCAGCACCTTGCCCGGCACGAGCTTCGGGCTGGGGAAGACCGCGTGGATCTCCTGCTCGGGCAGGGTGTGGCCGCGCAGCACCTCCACCACATGGCCTGACTTCAGCGAATCACTCGCCACATAGTGCGGCATGGCCGCGATGCCATAGCCGTTGCGCGCCGCCGCCAGCACCGCCGACAGGTTGTTGGAACGCAGCCGCCCGGCCACGGGCACGGTCAGCGTCTCGCCCCTGGGCGTAGTCATGCGCCAGACGTCGTCGCCCAGCACACTGCTGTAGATCAGGGCCGGGTGACGGCTCAGGTCGGCCGCCTGCTTCGGCGTGCCGTGCTTGCGCAGGTACTTGGGTGAGGCCACCATGAGCCAGGGGTTCACGCCCAGGAAGCGCGCACCCAGCGTGGAGTCGGCCAGCTTGCCCATGCGGATGGCCAGGTCGATGCCGTTGGCCACGAGGTCGGTGTAGCGGTCTTCGAAGCTCAGGTCCAGCTGCACCTGCGGGTGCTTGGCCATGAAGTCCAGTGCCAGCGGCGTCACCACCCGCCGCCCGAAGGCCACCGAGGTGCCGACGCGCAGCAGGCCCTGGGCCTGGGTCTGGCGCAGACGCACGATGTTGTCGGCCTCCTCGGCCTCGCGCACGATGGACTTGCACTTCTCGTAATAGAGTGCCCCCGACTCGGTGACGCTGACGCCGCGCGTGTTGCGGTTGAGCAGGCGCACCTTGAGCCGCTCCTCGATCGCCGCGACCAGCTTGGTCACCGTGGGCTGGGTGATGGAAAACTCTTTTGCGGCCTTGGAAAAACTGCCCGTTTCCACCACCCGAACGAACACCTGCATTGCCTGTAACCGGTCCATGTCTCCGCCTTATTTATTCCAGCACGGAATAGATGTTATGGACTCCAGCCGTCTTCCGCAAGAGGGGCGGACTTCCTACAGTCCATCCCATCGTTGTCCCAGTTATCGGAGGTCCACCATGGCCAAAATGAAAGCAATCGAAGCCGCCGTCCGCGTGATGGAGAAGGAAGGCGTCACCCAGGCCTTCGGTGTCCCGGGCGCCGCCATCAACCCGCTGTACGCCGCACTGCGCCAGCAGGGCAGCATCAGCCACGTGCTGGCCCGCCACGTCGAAGGCGCCTCCCACATGGCCGAGGGCTACACCCGCGCCAGGGCCGGCAACATCGGCGTGTGCATCGGCACCTCCGGCCCCGCCGGCACCGACATGATCACGGGCCTGTATTCGGCCCAGGCGGATTCGATCCCGATCCTGTGCATCACCGGCCAGGCGCCGCGCGCACGGCTCTACAAGGAAGACTTCCAGGCCGTCGACATCGAGAGCATCGCCAAGCCGGTCACCAAGTGGGCCGTCACCGTGCGCGAGCCGGCCCTGGTGCCGCGCGCCTTCCAGCAGGCCTTCCACCTGATGCGCTCGGGCCGTCCGGGCCCGGTGCTGATCGATTTGCCCTTCGACGTGCAGATGGCCGAGATCGAGTTCGACATCGACACCTACGAGCCGCTGCCCGTGTACAAGCCGGCGGCGTCCCGCAAGCAGATCGAAAAGGCCCTGGACATGCTGCAGGCCGCCGACAAGCCGCTGATCGTGGCCGGTGGCGGCATCATCAACGCCGATGCGTCGGACCTGCTGGTCGAGTTTGCCGAACTCACGGGCGTGCCCGTGATCCCCACCCTGATGGGCTGGGGCACGATTCCCGACGACCATCCTCTGATGGCCGGTATGTGCGGTCTGCAGACCAGCCACCGCTACGGCAACGCCACGATGCTGGCCAGCGACTTCGTGCTGGGCGTCGGCAACCGCTGGGCCAACCGCCACACCGGCAGCACCGAGGTCTACTGCAAGGGTCGCAAGTTCGTGCACGTGGACATCGAGCCCACGCAGATCGGCCGTGTCTTCATGCCCGACTTCGGCATCGTGTCCGATGCCAAGGCCGCCCTGCAACTCTTCGTCGAGGTGGCGCGTGAACGCAAGGCCGCCGGCAAGCTCAAGGACCGCTCCGACTGGGCCTTCCGCTGCGCCGAGCGCAAGCGCCTGATGCACCGCAAGACCCACTACACCGAGACACCGATCAAGCCCATGCGCGTGTATGAAGAGATGAACAAGGTCTTCCCGCGTGACACCATCTACGTCACGACCATCGGCCTGAGCCAGATTGCCGGCGCGCAGTTCCTCAACGTCTACGGCCCGCGCCAGTGGATCAACTGCGGTCAGGCCGGCCCCCTGGGCTGGACCATCCCCGCTGCGCTGGGCGTGGTGGCCGCCGACCCGACCCGTACCGTGGTCGGCCTGTCCGGCGACTACGACTTCCAGTTCCTGATCGAGGAACTGGCCGTGGGCGCGCAGTTCCGCCTGCCCTATGTACAGGTGCTGGTGAACAACAGCTACCTGGGCCTGATCCGCCAGGCGCAGCGCAACTTCGACATGGACTACTGCGTGCAGCTGGCCTTCGACAACCAGAATGTGGACGATCCGGCGCTCAAGGGCTACGGCGTCGACCACCAGGCCGTGGTGCAGGGCCTGGGCTGCAAGAGCCTGCGTGTGACCGATCCCGACAAGATCGAATCGGCCATGAAGCAGGCGCAGAAGATGGCCCAGGAATTCCGCGTGCCGGTGGTGGTGGAGGTGATCCTGGAGAAGGTGACCAACATCGCCATGGGCGTGGAGATCGACAAGATCAACGAGTTCGAAGAGATCGACTGCCGTCACCCCGAAGGCCGTCAGGGTCTGGAGCTGGCCGGACTGCTGGAGTAATCCGCGACAATGGAAGCCCCCTGCGACGCAAGGGCTCCCTCAGAGAGATCATCGGAGACTGACAAGATGCCCAAATTCGCTGCCAACCTGACCATGCTGTTCAACGAGCTGCCCTTCCTGGAGCGCTTCGCGGCAGCCAAGGCGGCCGGCTTCGAAGCGGTGGAGTACCTCTTTCCCTACCCTTTCGAGAAGGACGCGCTGGTGCAGGCGCTCAAGAGCAACGGCCTGACGCAGGTGCTGCACAACCTGCCCGCGGGCAACTGGGACGCGGGCGAACGCGGCATCGCCTGCCACCCGGACCGCGTGGCAGAGTTCCGCGCCGGCGTGGACCAGGCCATCGCCTACGCCACGGCCCTGGGCTGCAGGCAGGTCAACTGCCTGGCCGGCAAGGTGCCTGCGGGTGTGAGCCGCGAACAGGCCCAGGCCACCTTCGTGAGCAACCTGAAGTACGCCGCCGACAAGCTGCAGACCGCGCGCATCAAGCTGCTGATCGAACCCATCAACAGCTACGACATCCCCGGCTTCTTCCTCAACACCACGGCGCAGGCCCTGGCGGTGCTGGATGCCGTGGGCAGCGACAACCTGTACATCCAGTACGACATCTACCATGCCCAGCGCATGGAAGGTGAGCTGGCCGCCACGGTGGTGCTCATCTCGGTCGCCGCCGGGAGGCTCGCGGCGTACC
>CAMLNH010000245.1 GCA_946481355.1 uncultured Curvibacter sp. | reverse complement strand
GGTCACCGTGCCCACGGTGGAGCGCGGGTTGTGGCTGGTGGCCTTCTGCTCGATGCTGATGGCCGGTGACAGGCCCTCGATCAGGTCGACGTCCGGCTTGTCCATGAGCTGCAGGAACTGGCGCGCGTAGGTCGAGAGGCTCTCGACGTAGCGCCGCTGGCCTTCGGCATACAGGGTGTCGAAGGCCAGACTGGACTTGCCCGAACCCGACAGCCCCGTGATCACCACCAGCTGGTTGCGCGGGATGTCCAGATCCACGTTCTTGAGGTTGTGCGTGCGTGCGCCGCGGATGTGGATGGCCTGCTGCTGCAGGGCCCGGGCCAGGTAGCGGCCCTGGCCCTCCTCGGCGAGGTGGGCGGTAGGGATGGGGCCGTCGGTGGGAGAGTTCAAGGTCGGGGCTCGGGCAGAAAACCCTCCATGATAGAGAAAGCTGGTTCCCCAGGGTGGTGCCCCGGGCCGCTGTCCCGAATGAGGGACAATCACCCCCTTGCGCCGGCTCTGCGGCCGCCTTGTTACATCTCCCGCGCCGTGTCCACCTCCACCGTTTCCGCCGCCGCTCCCGGGCCTGCCAGCAGCATGACCCCGCTGGAGCTGCGCTCCAGCGCATCGCTGGCCACCATCTTCGCCCTGCGCATGCTGGGCCTGTTTCTCGTGCTGCCCGTCTTCGCCCTGGAGGCCGGCCGCTACCCCGGCGGTGAGGACATCGGCCTGATCGGCCTGGCCATGGGGATCTACGGCCTGACCCAGGGCCTGCTGCAGGTGCCCTTCGGCATGGCCTCGGACCGCTACGGCCGCAAGCGTGTCATCCTCCTCGGCCTGCTGATCTTTGCCGCGGGCAGTTTCATGGCCGCGCTGGCGCAGAACCTGACCTGGCTCATCATCGGTCGTGCCTTGCAGGGCGCCGGAGCGGTTTCAGCGGCCGTCACCGCCCTGCTGGCGGACCAGACGCGCGACGAGGTGCGCACCAAGGCGATGGCCCTCGTGGGCGCCAGCATCGGCCTGATGTTCGCGCTCTCCCTGCTGCTCGCGCCCTTGCTGGTGGCCGAGATCCGGCTGGCCGGTCTGTTCGCGTTCACCGGGGTACTGGCCCTGGCCGGCGTGGCCGTGCTGTGCTGGTGGGTACCGGCCGAGCCGGCGCAGCACAAGGACCTGCCGCGGGGCAAGCTGTCGGAGGTGCTCACGCACCCCGGCCTGCTGCGCCTGGACGCGGGCGTCTTCATCCTGCATGCCGTGCAGCTGGCGATGTGGGTGGCCATTCCCGCGCTGCTGGTGCAGGCCGGCCTGGACAAGGACCACCACTGGTGGGTTTACCTGCCGGCGGTGCTGGCGTCTTTTGTCGTCATGGGCGCCACGCTCTTCCCGCTGGAAAAGCGCGGCTATCTGCGTGCTGTCTTCTTGGGCGCCATCGGGCTGATCGGCCTGGTGCAGCTGGGCCTGCTGTGGGCCGTGGACACACCGCACATCACCTGGCTGGCCTTCCTGCTTTTCGCCTTCTTCTGCGGCTTCAACGTGCTCGAAGCCAGCCAGCCCAGCCTGGCCTCGCGCATCGCCCCCGCCCATGCACGCGGCGCGGCGCTGGGTGTCTACAACACGCTGCAATCGCTCGGCTTTTTCGCTGGCGGCGCGGCCGGGGGCTGGCTGGTCCAGCACCATGGTGTCGACGCGCTTTTCATCGCCTGTGCGGCGGCCATGGCTTTGTGGCTGCTGCTGGCCTGGCCCATGACGGCCCCGGCCCGCAAAGGCTGAGGCTTTCCCCCTCTAGGGTTGACAGTCCGTTCTGCTGTTTCCATAATGGTTCCGTTTCAGAACCATTTTGCAGCCATGCCCCATCTTTCCATCAAGGATGTGCCTCCGGCCTGGGCCGAGGCTTTGCGCCAGCGCGCGCTCCAGCACCACCGCTCGCTCCAGGGCGAGCTCATGGCCATCCTGGAGCAGGCCCTGCGTGCCGCGCCGCCGCCGGCCGCAGCCGGAGGGGTTGCGCCCGACACCGGCCTGCGCCAGGGCCACAAGACGCTGGCCCAGGTGCGGCAGGCGCTGCAGGCCCGCTACCCGCAAGCCATCACGGGCCAGGCTTCCAGCGTGGCCTTGATCCGCGAGGGGCGCGACAGCCGATGAGCGCCCTGCACATCGCCGAGCCGCCGGCGCAGTATCAGGTCCGTCCGCCCATCGTGGTGGACTGCAGCGCCCTGGCGGGCATCGTCTTTCGCGAGCCCTGGGGCGAGCAGGCGGCACAGCAGCTGGAGGCGCGCAGTCTGCACGCGCCCTGGCTGCTGCAGGTCGAGATCACCAGCGTGGCCGTCAAGAAGCTCAGGCGCGGCGAGGAGCACGCCGCCTACGGCCTGGGCCTGGCCGCGGAGATGGCCATCGACCTGCATGCCATCGACCCGGTGGCGGTGGCCGATCTCGCGCAGCGCTACCAGCTCAGCGCCTATGACGCCGCCTACCTCTGGCTGGCGGCCGAGTTGCGCTGCCCGCTGGCCACCTTCGACGAGCAGCTGGCGCAGGCGGCGCAAACGCATCTCGGCAGCCTGGCCTGAGCCCGGAACCAGCCCCATTTACGGCACAATGTCCAACCCAGAGGAAGAGAGTACACACCATGGCATCCGTCAACAAAGTCATTCTGGTCGGCAATTGCGGCCGCGACCCCGAAATCCGCTACCTGCCCTCGGGCCAGGCCGTGGCCAACGTCAGCGTGGCCACCTCCAGCCGTCGCAAGGACAAGAACTCGGGCGAGATGATCGAAGACACACAGTGGCACCGCGTGACCTTCTATGACCGCTTGGCCGAGATCGCCGGCGAATACCTCAAGAAGGGCCGTCCGGTCTATGTGGAAGGTCGCCTGAAGTACGGCAAGTTCACCAACAAGGATGGCCACGAGCAGAACACCGTGGACATCATCGCCACCGAAATGCAGCTGCTCGGCGGCCGCGAAGGCATGGGCGGTCCCGATGAAGACGGCGGCGGCGGCCCGCGCCGCAGCGCGGCCCCGGCCCAGCGCCCCGCTGCCAGCGCCCCGCGCCAGGCCCCGGCCAAGTCGGCCAGCGGCTTTGACGATATGGACGACGACATTCCGTTCTAAAACGCCAGCCCGGCGTCCCGGACCCCGCCCACCGCAAGGTCGGCGGGGTTTTTTGTGGCTTCGACTTGTACCCCATGGGGTATTTATGTATACTGTAGCCAGTATATGGAGCTGCCCATGAAATCGATCCACTCCCTGGCCTTCGTCGTGAGCTTCGCCGTGCTGGCCGGCACCCCCGTGCTGGTGCGTGCGCAGGCCGGCGTGGCCGTGCCCACGGTGCAGATCGGTGCGCGCGCGGTCTCCAGCGGTTACGAGATCGACGGCGTGATCGAGCCGGTCAAGCAGAGCACCATTGCCGCCCAGGCCTCGGGCCGGGTGATCAGGCTGCTCGTGAAGATGGGCGACCCCGTCAAGGCCGGCCAACTGCTGGCCACCATCGACGACAGCGAGACCGCCGTCAGCGTGCAGCGCAGCGCGGCCCAGTTGAGTCAGGCCGAAGCCGAGCTGCGCAATGCCAGGGCCCATTTCGAGCGCACGCGCGAACTGCGCGCCCAGGGCTTCGTGAGCCAGGCCGCGCTGGACATGGCCGAGACGCAGTACAAGGCGGCCCAGGCCGGCCAGAGCCAGGCCACGGCCGGGGCGCGCGCTTCGGCGCTGAGCCAGGGCTACACCCGCGTGACCGCGCCTTATGACGGCTGGGTGCTGCAGACCCATGTGGACGCAGGTGATCTGGCCGTGCCGGGCAAGCCCCTGCTCACGGTCTACGCGCCGCAGCCGCTGCGCGCCGTGGTGCAGATTCCGGCCTCGCAGGCCGAGAGCGCGCGTGCCGCGCAGGATGTGCAGGTGCAGCTGACCGAGGCCAACGGCGCCAGCGTCTGGGTTCAGCCGGTGCGGCGCAGCACCATGCCCGCCGCCGATCCGGTCTCGCAGACCGTGATCTGGCGCCTTGACCTTGCGCCGGCCGCCGCACAGAAGCTGCTGCCTGGCCAGCAGGTGCGGGTGCGTTTCGTCGGTGGCCAGGCCCAGCGCACCGTGGTGCCGGCGCAGGCTGTGCTGCGCCGTGGTGAGCTGACCGCGGTCTACGTGGCCAGCGAGCGCGGCTTCGTGCTGCGTGCCGTGCGCCTGGGCGCCGACCACGGCGCCGAAGGCGTGGAGATCGTGGCGGGGCTGGCTGCGGGTGAGCGCGTGGCGCTCGACCCCGTGCGCGCCGGTCTGGCCGGTGCCATGGTTGCCGCCAGCCGCTGAGGACCGCCATGAACACGCAGGAACGCATGGGCATCTCGGGCCGCATTGCCGCGGCCTTCCAGGCCAACGCGCTCACGCCGCTGCTGGCGCTGGTGGCGCTGCTGCTGGGTCTGTTCGCCGTGCTGGTGACGCCGCGCGAGGAGGAGCCGCAGATCAACGTCACCATGGCCAATGTGCTGATTCCCTTCCCCGGGGCCAGCAGTGCCGACGTGCAGAACATGGTGGCGCGCCCGGCCGAGCAGGTGCTGAGCCAGATCGCCGGCA
>CAMLNH010000244.1 GCA_946481355.1 uncultured Curvibacter sp. | reverse complement strand
AGGGTCTTGGGCGAGAGCGGACTGATCTCGATGCCCAGCGTGGCCAGGGTGTCGGTGTGGGCCTCGGCCGTGGCGACTTCCTGCGGCGTGGCGGCGAAGCTGGCGGGGATCAGCAGGGGCTGGCTGGTGATCTGCTGCACGTCGAGCTGCTGCTTGAGCCGCTCGTAGACAATGCGCTCGTGCGCGGCATGCATGTCCACGACGATCAGCCCCTGAGCGTTTTCGGCCAGGATGTAGACGCCCTGCAATTGCGCCAGGGCGCGGCCCAGGGGCCAAGCCTCGCTGTCGGACTCGGCAGCCACCTCGGTCCGGGTTGAACCGGTCGAAGCCCATACCGGCGCCGCGACGGGCTCAGAGCCGACGGCAGGGCCCGGTTTCCAGAGCGCCGCCAGATCACGGACTTCGTAGCCACGCGCCGGTGCTTCGTCTGCTCTGAAATTGATAGCGGATTGGGTCCAGCTGGCAGACGCCGGCTGTGCCAGGGGCTGGGCGATCTGGCTCAGGCTGGCGGCGACCGGCTGGGCCGTGCCTTCGGCCACCGCCTGCGCGCGCGGTGCGGCCAGCGCGTTTTCCACCGCATGGCGCACGGCCTGATGCACCTCGCGGCTGTCGCGAAAGCGTACCTCGATCTTGGTCGGGTGCACGTTGACGTCCACGCGCGCCGGATCGATCTCGATGTAGAGCGCGTAGACCGGCTGTTTGTGGCCGTGCAGCACATCCTCGTAGGCGCTGCGCGCAGCGTGCGTGAGCACCTTGTCGCGCACATAACGGCCGTTGACGTAGCAGAACTGGTGGTCGGCGCGGCTGCGCGCGGCGTCGGGGATACCGGCGCGGCCCCAGACGCGCACACCGTGGAAGGCACCGGGCGCGGCGGCAGTCTGGAAGTCCACGGCCACGGATTCGGCGATGAAATCCTCGCCCAGCACATCGGCCAGGCGTTGCTGCAGGGCATCCGGCCCGCTGCACACACGCCACTGCTCGACCAGCCTGCCTTCGTGCCAGATGGCAAAACCCACATCGGGCCGGGCCAGGGCGTGGCGACGAACCGATTCGATGCAGTGCGCCAGCTCGGTGGCATCGGTCTTGAGGAACTTGCGGCGCGCCGGGGTGCTGAAAAACAGCTCCTTGACCTCGACGGTGGTGCCTGTGCTGCGCGCCACAGGTTTGATCTCGCCCGTGCGGCCGTCCAGCAGGAAGGCACTGGATTGCTCGATCGTGCGCGAGAGGATGGCGCAATCCGCTATTGAATTGATAGCTGCGAGCGCCTCACCGCGAAAACCCATGGTGCCCACGGATTCCAGATCGTGCAGGCTCGCGATCTTGCTCGTGGCGTGGCGCTTGAGGGCGATGGGCAGCTCTTCGCGCGGGATGCCGCCGCCGTTGTCCTCCACCGAGATCAGGCGCACGCCACCGGCCAGCAGGCGCACGGTGATCTGCGTGGCCCCGGCGTCGAGCGCGTTGTCCACCAGCTCGCGCACCACCGAGGCCGGTCGCTCCACCACTTCGCCGGCGGCGATCTGGCTGATCAGCTCGTCGGGCAGTTCACGGATGGGGCGGCGCGGGGCAGGGGAGAGGACGGCGTTCACGCGGACATTGTAGGTGCCGCTCAGAAGTTCAGCTGGACCCGGACCTCGAAGCGCTCACGCCCCGGCAGCAGCGAAACCTGCAGGGTCTCGGCGCGAGCCGGCCCCAGGAAGGCCTGGGTGAAGAAGCTGCCCATGAAGTGGCCCAGGCCCAGGCCGACCAGCACGTCCGAGGGGTAGTGCTGGTCGGCTTCCACACGTGCCCAGGCCGTGGCCCCGGCCAGCACATCCAGGCCCAGCTGGGCGCGTTCCACGTTCTGCGCCGACCAACCCATGCGCTGCAGGTTGTAGACGCTCATCGTGTTGTACAGCCCCACACGTGTGGCGTGGTCCGAAGGCATGCTGGTCTCGCCGCCGCCGTTGGGGCGCAGGCGCGAGGTGCCGTCCTTGAGGTCGCCCGTGAGCTTGCTCGTGACCAGGCGTGCACTGCCCTGCGCCAGCACGACGCGGCCCTTGGCGGCGAACCAGCCCTCGGCCGGCTCGTCCTGCCAGGGCAGCAGCGCCGTCACGGCCCAGAGGCCCTGGGACAGGCTGCGGAAATCGTCACTGAGTTCGTCGGCGCGTTGCTGTGAACCGAAGACGGGCGTGTGCTCGGCCATGCGGGTCTGCAGCTTGCGGTCGGCGTCGCCGATCTGCAGGGCCACGGCGCCGAGCAGCGGCGCCCAGGTGCGCGGTGAGCTGGCCGCCGCGTGGGCGGCCCGGCCCATGCGGTCCCAGAAGCCTTCTTCGGCCTGGGCTGGCAGCGCCGGCAGGAGGGCCAGCAGGACTGCGGACAAGCAACGCGGCATGCTCATGGACGTGAGTTTAGGGCGAGCCATTACCATGTGTCCCTAAAGGACACACCATGGCCGGAACCACTCTGCTCGCGCTCATCGACGACATCGCCACCATCCTGGACGACGTGGCCACCATGACCAAGGTGGCGGCCAAGAAGACCGCCGGGGTGCTGGGGGACGATCTGGCCCTCAACGCGCAGCAGGTCACGGGAGTGCACGCCGAGCGCGAGCTGCCCGTGGTCTGGGCCGTGGCCAAGGGCTCCATGGTCAACAAGGCCATCCTGGTGCCGGCGGCCCTGCTGATCAGCTGGCTGCTGCCCTGGCTGATCACGCCTCTGCTGATGATCGGTGGTGCTTTCCTCTGCTACGAGGGCTGCGAGAAGCTGGCGCACAAGTGGCTGCACAGCGCCGAGGAAGACGAGGCTGCGCACCAGAAAACCCTGCAGGCCCTGGCCGACCCGGCCGTGGACCTGGTGGCCCTGGAGCGCGACAAGATCAAGGGCGCCGTGCGCACCGACTTCATCCTTTCGGCCGAGATCGTGGTCATCACCCTGGGTGCCGTGGCTGGCGCCTCGCTGGCGCAGCGCGTGGGCGTGCTCGTGGGCATCTCGCTGCTGATGACGGTCGGCGTCTACGGTCTGGTGGCCGGCATCGTCAAGCTCGACGACCTGGGCCTGCGTCTGCAGGGCTCGGCCTCTGGCTTCGCCCGGGTCGTGGGCACGGGCCTGCTGCGCACCGCACCCTGGCTCATGAAGACGCTCTCGGTCGTCGGCACGGCGGCCATGTTCATGGTGGGCGGCGGCATCCTGCTGCATGGCTGGCCGGCGCTGGCCCATGCGGTCGAGGCCTGGGCAGCGGGCTGGGGTGCGCTGCTGGCTGCCGTGATCAACACCGGGGTCGGCGCCGCGGTGGGGGTAGTGGCCGGCGTGCTGGTGCTGGGCGGGGTGACGGCGGTGCAGCGCCTGCGGCGCGGATAGCCCCGCGGTTCGCGGGGATCACGCGGTGGCCCGTGCGCCAGCGGCAGGGATAATCACGCCCCATGGAACTCATCACCTTTCTGATCGACTTCATCCTCAACGTGGATGAACACCTCGAGACCTTTGTGCAGAACTACGGCACCTGGGTCTATGCGCTGCTCTTCCTGATCGTCTTCGTCGAGACCGGGGTGGTGGTCATGCCCTTCCTGCCCGGGGACTCGCTGCTCTTCGTGGTGGGGGCGATGACCGGTGCGGGGATGATGAGCTACCCGGTGGCGGTGGCGGTGCTGCTGGCCGCGGCCATTCTGGGTGACCAGTGCAACTACAGCATCGGGCGCTATTTCGGGCCCAAGGTCTTCCAGTGGGAGGATTCGCGCTTCTTCAACAAGCGCGCCTTCGAGCGCGCGCACGATTTCTACGAAACCTACGGCGGCATCACCATCATCCTTGCGCGCTTCATGCCGTTTCTGCGGACCTTCGTGCCCTTCGTGGCGGGCGTGGCCGAGATGAGCCGCGTGAAGTTCACGCTCTACAACATTGTCGGCGCCTTCATCTGGGTCGTGGGCATCTGCACCGCGGGCTATTTCCTGGGCAGCCTGCCCTGGGTCAAGGCCAATCTGGACAAGATCATCTGGGGCCTGATCCTGGTGCCCGGCCTGATCGTGATCTTCGGGGCCTGGAAGGCGCGGCGCGCGGCGCTGAGCCAGGCGGCGGCCGAGTAGGCGCTTGCGCCCCGCGGGGTGGATGAATCACCAGCTTGCCGGGGGCGGCCGGCTGCGTGCATCATAGGACTGGGTCGATGCCCGGTGTCCGTCGCACGGTGCCGCTGTCGGCCCCAGGGATGTGTTCCAGCCGGCCGCGACGATGCCGGCGTCCAGAGCGCAGGAAGGTGCAGACATGCCACGCAAGAAAGCCGCAGAGAGTCCGCCCGCCCCGGCCCGCGAGACCGCCAGCATGAAGGCGGTGCCCGAGGCCGATGAGGTGCTGGTGGGGCAGGTGCTCAAACGCCCCGGCGGCTACTACTGGAGCCTGTCGGACGGCGGCCGCGAATTCGGCCCCTATGACAGCTTCGAGGAAGCCCAGGCCGATATGGAGGCCGCGGCCGACCTGGATGCGCCCGAACCCGGCGAGAGCCTGCAGGAAGCCGAGAGTGAGCTGGGCATCGCCGACTGGATCGACCCCGAGACCGGCGAGCCCGCCGAGGGC
>CAMLNH010000243.1 GCA_946481355.1 uncultured Curvibacter sp. | reverse complement strand
GCATCCCGCTGCTGATCCCGGGCGAGGTCTTCAACAAGAAGATCGTGGACTACCTCAAGTTCGCGCGCGAGTTCAACGGCCAGTGCCCGGGTTTCGAGACCGACATCCACGGCCTGGTGGAAGAGGCCGGGCCCGATGGCAAGAAGCACTACTACGCGGATTGCGTGAAGGCCTGAGCTACAGGCTGCACCAGACAAAACGCCCCGCGATGCGGGGCGTTTTTCATGGGCTCGGGAGACGTCTTATTCGACGATGGCCACCGCGGTCTGGCTGAACCCGCCATCCACGTAGGTGATTTCGGCCGTCACGCCTGCGGCCAGGTCGCTCAGCAGGAAAGCGGCCACATTGCCCACGTCCTCGATGGTCACGTTGCGGCGGATGGGCGAGGCATTGGCCACCACGCCCAGCAGCTTGGAGAAGTCCTTGATGCCGCTGGCGGCCAGGGTCTTGATGGGGCCGGCGCTGATGCCGTTGGCACGCATGCTGCGACCGTCGGGCAGCTTGCCCACGGCTTCGGCCAGATAGCGCACCGAGGCCTCCAGGCTGGCCTTGGCCAGGCCCATGGTGTTGTAGTTGGGGATGGCGCGCAGCGCACCGAGGTAGCTCAGGGTCAGCAGGGCCGACTTGTCCTTGAGATAGGGCAGGGCCGCCTTGGCCATGGCCGGGAAGCTGTAGGCGCTGATGTCATGGGCGATGCGGAAACCCTCGCGCGACAGGCCTTCGAGGAAGTTGCCGGCAATGGCTTCGCGCGGGGCAAAGCCGATGCTGTGCACGAAGCCGTCGAAGGTGGGCCAGTGGGCCGACAGGTCCTTGAAGAGCTTGTCGATCTGGGCGTCGTCGCCGACGTCGCAGTCGAAGACCAGCTTGGAGTTGAAGTCGGCCGCGAACTCGGTGATGCGGTCCTTGAAACGCTCGCCCACATAGCTGAAGGCCAGCTCGGCACCCTGCTCATGGCAGGCCTTGGCGATACCGTAGGCGATGGAGCGGTTGCTCAACACGCCGGTGATCAGAAATTTCTTGCCGGTCAGGAATCCCATGTTTTTCTCGGTAGTCAATTTACGGGCAGAATTGTCGCATGCGGATGCGTGCTTTCCTGCTGGCCCTGGCCGGCCTGTGTGGGGCTTTGCCCACGTGGGCGGCCCACGCCTATGCGCAGTTCGGCGACATCAAGTACCCGGCGGGCTTCAGCCATTTTGACTACGTCAACCCGGACGCGCCCAAGGGTGGCGTGATCACCCTGGTACCGCCCACGCGCCTGTCCAACTTCGACAAGTACAACCCCTACACGCTCAAGGGCAGCGCGCCGCCGGCGCTCAACGGTCTGGTCTTCGAGAGCCTGCTGACCGGCACGCTGGACGAGCCCACCACGGCCTACGGCCTGCTGGCCCAGGACGTGACGGTGGCGCCGGACAAGTTGTCTGCCGTCTTCACGCTCAACCCCAAGGCGCGCTTTCATAACGGCGACCCGGTGCTGGCGGTCGACGTCAAGCACTCTTTCGACAAGCTGGTGTCCAAGGAGGCGGCGCCCCAGTTCCGTACCATCTTCGGCGAGATCCGAAGTGTGACCATCCTGAGCGAGCGCAAGGTGCGCTTCGATTTCAAGCGCGTCAACGCCGAGCTGCCGCTGATCGCGGGCAGCCTGCCCGTTTTCAGCCGCCAATGGGGCGATGGCAAGCCGCTGGACCAGATCGTGACCGACACGCCCATAGGCAGCGGGCCCTACCGCATCGGCAAGGTCAACTTCGGCAAGGACATCACGTACGAGCGCGACCCGGACTACTGGGCGCGCGACCTCAATGTGCGCCGCGGCATGTTCAACTTCGACCGCATCAGCTACAAGATCTACAAGGACAACACGGCTCAGCTTGAAGCCTTCAAGGCTGGTGAGTTCGACTACATCCAGGCCTTCATCGCGCGCGAATGGGCGCGCGCCTACACGGGCAAGCAATTCGACCGCGGCCAACTGATCAAGAAGGAGCTCAAGCACGGCAATGCCGGCGACTTCCAGGGCTTTCTCTTCAATCTGCGGCGTGAGAAGTTCAAGGATGTGCGCGTGCGCCAGGCCATCGCCCTGGCGATGGACTACGAGTGGCTCAACCGTCAGCTCTTCTACAACGCCTACACCCGGGTGCGCGGCTATTTCGTCGGCAGCGACTTCGAGGCCAGGGGCAAGCCCACGCCCGAGGAGCTGGCCGTGCTCAATCCCTTGCGCCGTCTGCTGCCGGTCACGGTCTACACCGAGGAGGTGCCGCTGCCGCCCGTCACCAGCCTGGACCCGGCTTCGGGCCAGACCCTGCGTGACAACCTGCGCCGCGCCCGTGACCTGCTGGCCGCCGCCGGCTGGACCTACCGCGACGGCGCCCTGCGCAACGCCAAAGGTGAGCCCTTCACCATCGAATTCCTCGACAACTCGGGCTCGATGAGCCGCGTCGTTACGCCCTATGCGCGCAATCTGGAGAAGCTGGGCATACGCGTCAACACCAAGGTGATCGACTTCGCCATCCTGCAAAAGCGCATGGACGTGTTCGACTTCGAGATCATCAGCAGCCGCCTGATCGGCAGCGAGGCGCCGGGTACCGAACTGCTGGAGCGCTATGGCTCCAAGGCCGCCGACGTGGAGGGCTCGAGCAATGTGATCGGGCTCAAGGACCCGGCGGTCGACGCCATCCTGGACCAGGTCATCTCCGCGCGTACGCGCCCCGAGCTGGTCGCGCGCCTGCGCGCGCTGGACCGCGTGCTGCGCCACGGCCACTATGTGGTGCCGCACTGGTACAGCGGCGTGCACCGCGTGGCTTGGCGTGCGGGCCGCTTCGAGCAGCCGGCCGTGACGCCGCGCTACTACCAGCCCGAGTCCTGGGTGACCTCGGTCTGGTGGGCCACGCCCACAAATCGGGCGGGAGGGGAATAAGCCATGCCCGCCTACATCCTCAAGCGCCTGCTGCTGATGATCCCCACGCTGTTCGGCATCCTGCTGCTGACCTTCGTGGTCATCCAGTTCGTGCCCGGCGGGCCGGTGGAGCAGATGGTGGCCCAGCTGCAGGGGCGCGACACGGGTGGCGAGGGTGCTGCGGCAGGGGGGGCCGGCTACCGCGGCCGTCAGGGCGTGGATGCGGCGCGCATCGCCGAGATCCGCACGCTCTACGGCTTCGACAAGCCCGCGTACGAGCGCTTCTGGCAGATGCTGGGGCAGTACGCCCGCTTCGATCTGGGCAAGAGCTTCTACTACCCCAAGAGCGTCTGGGAGCTGGTCAAGGAAAAGCTGCCCGTGTCCATCAGCCTGGGGCTGTGGACCTTCTTCCTGAGCTACCTGATCTCCATCCCCCTGGGCATTGCCAAGGCGGTGCGCGCGGGCACGCGTTTCGACACGCTGACCAGCCTGATCGTGCTCATCGGTTACGCCATCCCCGGTTTCGTGCTGGGCGTGGCTTTGCTGGTCATTTTCGGCGGCCAGCTGCAATGGTTCCCGCTGCGCGGGCTGACGTCCAGCAACTGGGAGACGTTGAGCTGGGGCGCGAAGATCGTGGATTACCTCTGGCATATCACGCTGCCGGTCATGGCCAGCGTGCTCGGCGCCTTCGCGGTCACCACCATGCTGACCAAGAACGCCTTCCTCGAAGAGATCCGCAAGCAATACGTGCTGACGGCGCGCGCCAAGGGCCTGTCCGAGCGCACGGTGCTGTGGAAGCATGTGTTCCGCAACGCGCTCATCCCCATCGTCACCGGTTTTCCGGCCGCCTTCATCGGCGCCTTCTTCGCGGGTTCGCTGCTGATCGAGACCCTGTTCTCGCTCGACGGCCTGGGCCTGCTGTCCTATGAGTCGGTGATGCGGCGCGACTATCCCGTGGTGCTGGGCACGCTCTACCTGTTCACGCTGATCGGCCTGGTGACCAAGCTGATCTCCGACCTCTGCTATGTCTGGGTCGATCCCCGGGTGAAGTTCGACTGATGGCCAGCGTCTCCCTCTCCCCATCGCAGCGCGCCTGGCAGCGCTTCCGGCGCAACCGTATGGGTTACTGGAGCCTGCTGATCTTCTGCGTGCTGTTCGTTCTCAGCCTGGGTGCCGAGCTGATCTCCAACGACAAGCCGCTGGTGGCGCGCCACCATGGGCAGTGGTATGTCCCCATCGTCCACAACGTGCCCGAGACGCATTTCGGCGGTGATTTCGAGACGCCGACCGACTACCTCGATCCCTTCATCCGTCAGCAATTCGCGCAGCCGGGCAACTTCGCGCTGTACCCGCCCAATCCCTACCACCACAGCACCATCAACTACTTCGCCAAGGAGCCCAATCCCGCGGCACCCTCGGCTGACAACTGGCTGGGCACGGACGACCGCGGGCGTGACGTGGCGGCGCGCCTGCTCTACGGCTTTCGCATTTCGGTGCTGTTCGCGCTGGCGCTGACCTTCATCGGCGTGCTGCTGGGCGTGATCACCGGCGCCATCCAGGGCTTCTTCGGCGGCAAGACCGACCTCTGGTTCCAGCGCTTCATCGAGATCTGGGGCTCCATGCCCGAGCTCTACCTGCTGATCATCTTCTCGGCC
>CAMLNH010000242.1 GCA_946481355.1 uncultured Curvibacter sp. | reverse complement strand
GTGCGAAGCGTGGGCTGCCTTTCAGTTGCGTGTGGGTTCCGCCTGGTGTCGGTGGCAAAGAAAAAGGCAGCCGGTGAGGGCTGCCTTTCGCGCATGAGAATGCGCCGTGTAGGAATCGAACCTACAACCTAATGATTAAGAGTCATTTGCTCTGCCAATTGAGCTAACGGCGCTCGCACTACTCGTCGGACACGCGCCAGGAGGGAATCGAACCCCCGACCCACAGCTTAGAAGGCTGTTGCTCTATCCAACTGAGCTACGGGCTGACAAGTATGAAAACAGGTGGCGGATCATACCGCCCGCCCCCTGCGCGCATAAGCGCGGGGCCTCAGACCAGGCCCGAGACTTCCTGCAGCGAAGTCCAGTCGATGATCTTTTCATCGAGCACTAGGCGGCTGTCCAGGTGCAGGGCCGAGGCGATGGTATCGGGGTAGCTGGCCATCAGCGCCTCCAGGCCCAGGTTCACCTCCTGGCCCCGCGCGCGCCAGGACGCCAAGTGCACTACCGCCGCCAGCGGCTCTCTGCACTGGGGCACGGTCGGGTCCACGTGGTAGGCCACCACATCCACCAGCACCTTGGGCAGGCTCCAGGCACTCGCAAAGGCCGCACCCACCTGGGCGTAGGAATAGCCCAGCAGCTTCTGCTCGGCCGCGGCGCGCTGCAGGTCGAAGACCGACATCGCGGCGTCGAGCTCGGCCATCTGCTGCGGCAGGGCGCGGTGCAGCACCAGCTCGCCCGCGGCGTGCACCAGGCCGGCCGTGTAGGCGGCCGAGACATGGGGCGTGTCCATGGCCAGGCGGCGCGCCAGCTTGGCCACGTTGAGGCTGTAGCGCCAGAACTGCGGCATGTTGACCCCGCCCACCTGGCGAAAGGCACTGGCCACAGCTGCGGCATAGATCATGTCGCGCAGCTCGTTGAGGCCCAGCAGCGGCAGTGCCTCGGCCACGCTGGTCACGCCGCGGCTCAGGTTGAAGCGCGCCGAGTTGGCCACCGCCAGCAGGCGCGCCGTCATGATCGGGTCTTCCTTGAGCTGCATGCCGATCTTGCGCAGATCGGGCTCGTCCGAATCGAGCTCGCTCAGCACCAGCGCCACCACGCGCGGAATGCTGGGCAGGGCCCCGGGGGACTGGATGAGTTGCAGGAGTTCCATGGACAGGCGGGGGAAGAAAACGCTGCCGCATTATCCGCTGCCCGCACGAGACCCCGGCGCGGGCGCGGAAAGCAAAATGGCGCATAATGCGCCAATCAGGAGCCCCGCCATGCCCACCTCGCCCAACGGTTTTGCCTCGGTCAAGCTGCCCACCGCCCTGGTGGAACAGGCGCGTGAAGCCGCGCAGCCCCTGCGCCGCTCCGTGGCTGGTCAAGTGGAGTACTGGGCCACGCTGGGCCGCATCGTCGAAGATAGCGGCCTGACCGCGCAGGAAGCCCAGGCCGCCATCGCCCAGTACGAAGCCACCCTGCAGCAGGCCCGCACCTCCAAGGCCGTGCCGAAGAAGACCAAGGCCACCGGCTCGCAGGCCGACGCCCTGCTCGCCCAGTTCATGCGTGTGGAAGACGACGGCAGCCTGGCCCAGCGCGTGCGCGAAGTCGTGGCCGCCAACCGCCGCAAGGCCAGCAAGCCCACCCGCCACTGAGATGGCGCCCACCCGCGCCGCCGCACCCCGGCGCCGCAAAGACAAACCCGTCCTCTACCTGCTCGCCGGGCCCAACGGAGCGGGCAAGACCACGCTGTACCGCGCGCTCGTTCTCACGGGCACGCTGCCCGCAGATGCTGAGTTCGTCAACGCCGATCACCACGAGGCCCAGCACCTGCAGCACATCACGGACCCGCTGGCCCGCTCCAAAGCGGCGCAGGCCTGGGCCGAGGCGCGGCGCGCCGAGCTGCTGCAGACCGGCCAGAGCTTCGTCAGCGAAACCGTGTTCTCGCACCCGTCCAAGCTGGCGCTCATCACCGAAGCGCAGGCCCAGGGCTATTTCGTCATGCTGCTCGTGGTGGCGCTCGAAGACCCGCAGTTGCTGCTGGAGCGCGTGGCCCAGCGCGTGCGCGAAGGCGGCCACGCCGTGCCGCAGGAGCGCATCCTTGCGCGTTACCCACGCACCCTGGCCCACCTCACCCGCGCCGTGCGCCTGGCCGACGCCGCCGTGCTCTACGACAGCCAGGAGGTCACCCCCGGCACGCACACTGCCGTGGCCCTGTGCAAAAGGGCCTGGACGCAGGAGCTGGTGCAGCCCCTGCCGGGCTGGGTGCAGCGGGTGCTGTGGGGGCAGGAATAGGCCTGCGCCGTCCCGCCGGCCTCAGGCCGGCAGCAGTACCCCCGCAAAGAAGCTCGCCAACTCCTGGCGCGCGTCCAGCGGCAGCACGTGGGCCACATACTGGTCGGGGCGCACCACCACCAGGCACCCCTTGGCCCGGTCAATGCCACGCAAGGCGTAGATGTCGCCCAGGCCCTTGTGGTCCACACAGAAGACCTTCTCGAAGTCCTGCAGACCCAGCTTGCCCGTGCGGGGCTTGAACAGCGAGGGCATCTGCTCGTAGGCCAGCTGCTCGAAGGTCTGCTGGAACACGGCGCGCACATCGATCACGGCGTCGATGTCCTCGCCCTTGCGCGTGTGCTTGACCACTGGGGACTTGGCATCCGTCTCCAGCCAGTCGGCCAGCGCGCGCATGGCCGAGCCCGCCTGGCCGCTGTCGCCCTGGCCGGCAAAGGCGTAGAGGCGCCAGCGCGCATCCGCCTCGGCCACATGGCCCAGCTGCATCTGCATGGCATCCGAGACGCGCACTACGGGCGCCGAGTGAAAGCGCTTGCCGATGGTCTGGCCCGTGGCCAGCGCCTGCCAGGTGGCCGGGCCGGTCAGGGCCGAGGGCTCGTAGTGCACGGCCAGGCCGCCCGTGAACTCCAGGTTCTGCTTGAAGTTGCGGATGATGCGCGGCTCCTCCAGGCCCTCGCGCTCGGCCTGGGTGGTGGGGGCCGACATGATGCGCGCCCACTTGTGGTCCGTCTCCACCAGGCGCTTGGCCTCGGTCCGCCGCTCTCTGGAATAGCTGCGCAGCAGGCTGGCGTCGGCCCGGCCCTGCAGCACGTGCACCAGCTTCCAGCCCAGGTTGAAGGTGTCCTGCATGGACACGTTCATGCCCTGGCCGGCCTTGGGCGAGTGGGTGTGGCAGGCGTCGCCGGCGGTGAACACGCGCGGCGCGCGGTCGCTGCCTTCGGGCACGTCGTCGAACTTGTCGGTGATGCTGTGGCCGATGTCGTAGATCGACCACCAGACGATCTCCTTCACGTCCAGCGAGTAGGGTTTGATGATGCGGTTGGCGGCCGCGATCATGTCGTCCTGCGTGAACTTCTTGCTCGCGGCCTTCTCGCCGTCCTTGAGCTTGTCCAGCTCCACGTACATGCGGAACACGTAGCCGCCTTCGCGCGGCAGGATCAGCACGTTGCCCTCGTTCGCCGAAGAGATCAGGCACTTCTGGCGCACGTCGGGGAAGTCGGTGTTGGCCAGGATGTCCATCACGCCCCAGGCCTGGTTGGCCGCGTCGCCGTGCAGCACGCCGCCAATCGCCTTGCGCACCGCCGAGTGCGCGCCGTCGCAGCCGACCACGTAGTTGGCGCGCACGGTGCGCGTGGCGCCCCAGTGGATGCCGGTCGAGTCCTTGAGCGTCACCGTCACCGGGTGGTCGTCGGTGGTGTCATCGATCGTCAGACCCACCACCTCCCAGCCGTAGTCGGGCGCCAGGCGCGAGGGCGAGTTCGCCATCACCTCCAGGAACAGCTCGTGCAGCCGCGCCTGGTTGATCAGGATGTGCGGCATCTCCGAGCTGTCGTCGGCCACGTCCTGCACCCGGCCCGCACGGCGGATGAGATCGGGGTTCTTCGGGTCCGGCATCCAGAAATTGGTCTGGTTGACCCAGTAGGTCTCGCGCTTGACCTTGTCGGCAAAACCGAAGGCCTGGAACATCTCCATGGAGCGCGTGTTGATGCCGTCGGCCTTGCCCTTGATGATGTTGCTGGACATGCGCTCGATGATCATGGTGTCGATCTCCGGGAACTGCGCCAGCTGCGCCGCCAGGCACAGCCCCGCCGGGCCGGTGCCGGCAATCAGCACATCCACTTTTTCGGGGAGCGGCTCGTTGAGGCCTCGGTTGCGCCGGTTCGGTGCGGCGGGTTTGACGTCAGGGTTGCCGCCGCGGAAGCCGTGTTTGTAGAACTGCATCGTGATCTCCGAAGAATGAAGGACAGCGCCGATGGGCAGCTGGCGTATGGCAGGCACTATCTGAGCTGGTGAAATCAATAATAGTAAGTATGCATACTAATTTCACAAGCGTCAACCAAAAACACCCGAAAAGTCGGGAGCGGGTTTTCCCTTAATGAAACTAAAGCTAGGCAGCAGAAACAAGGCCGCTAGTAGGCCCTGTCATGGTCAAGAACGAGCAGGAACAGGGATGGGCTCCGTGCTATCCACCAAGCTCGGACAAGTCAATATTCTTTCCGGCCTTTAGCAGCTCATAAATGAGCGAGGTGAACGGAACAAGGGCCTGCTGATCTTGTT
>CAMLNH010000241.1 GCA_946481355.1 uncultured Curvibacter sp. | reverse complement strand
GCCCAACGACGCCTTCATCTCCTGCCCGATCTCCAACCTCGTGATCGGCGGCAGCAAGACCATGGGCGACATCACCACGCCCTATGACAAGCTGCGCAGCAACCATGGCGTGATCCATGCACGCGACATGGCCAGCCGGATCGACGCGGCCAAGAAGACCGTCACGCTGGCTGGCGGCGCCACCATCGCCTACGACAAGCTCATCCTCTCGCCCGGCATCGACATGATGTGGAACAGCGTCGAGGGGCTCAAGGAAGCCAGCGCCGCAGGCCAGATCCTGCAGGCCTGGAAGGCCGGCCCCGAAACGCTGGCGCTGCGCAAGCAGCTCGAAGCCATGCCCGACGGCGGCGTCTACGCCATTGCCGTGCCGCTGGCGCCCTACCGCTGCCCGCCCGGCCCCTACGAGCGCGCCAGCCAGGTGGCGAGCTACTTCAAGAAGGCCAAGCCCAAGTCCAAGGTGCTGATCCTCGATGCCAACCCGGACGTGACCTCCAAGGGCCCGCTGTTCAAGAAGTTCTGGGCCGAGAATTACGCCGGCATGCTGGAGTTCCGCGGCAACCACAAGGCCATCGCGGTCGACGCGCGCACGAAGACCGTGAAGTTCGAGACCGCCGACGACGTCAAGGCCGATGTGCTCAACGTGCTGCCGAACATGAGCGCGGGCACCATCGCCATGCAGAGCGGTCTGGCCAATGCCAATGCGCGCTGGTGCAATGTGGACTACCAGACCTTCGAGTCGACCGCGGCCAAGGACATCCACGTGATCGGCGACTCGGTGCTGGCCGCGCCGGCCATGCCCAAGTCCGGCCACATGGCCAACTCGCACGGCAAGGTGGTGGCCGCGGCCGTGGTGGCCCAGCTCTCGGGCCTGCCGGTCAACCCGCAGCCGCTGCTGACCAACACCTGCTACAGCTTCGTCAACGACAAGCTCGTGGTGCACGTGGCCTCGGTCCACCAGTACGTGGCGGCCGAAAAGACCTACAAGACCGTGCCCGGTTCGGGCGGCGTGTCCCCTGGGCCCACCGAGCTCGAGGGCGTCTACGCCATGAACTGGGCGCAGAACATCTGGGCCGATTCGCTGCTCTGATCTGACGGGGCCGGCGCGTGCGCCGGCCCTACTCCTCCCTTTCCGGAACACTCGCATGTACAAGATCCTGGCCGCCCTGGCCCTCACCCTTTTCTCGCTGATGAGCACCCCCGTCCACGCACAGACCGCGCCGCAGACCAAGGCGGTCTACCACGTCAACACCGACGTCAACACGGTGTCGGCCATCCTCAACAACATCCGCAACCACCTCAACGCCGCGCCCAAGGACAAGATCGTGGTGGTCACGCACGGACCGGGCATCAACTTCCTGCTGCAGGACGCCAAGGACAGCCAGGGCCGCGAGTTCAGCGGCGCCGTGGCTGACCTCAGCAGCAAAGGCGTGGACTTCCGCGTCTGCAACAACACGCTGACCGTGCGCAACATCAGCGCTGACAAGCTGCTGATGGAAGCCAAGATCGTGCCCTCGGGCGTGGCCGAGGTGGCCCGCCTGCAGGCCCAGGAGGGGTTTGTCTACCTCAAGCCCTGAGCGGATACGCCGCACCATGAACCAGGGGCCTCGCAAGGCCCCTTTTCTTTTGCGGTGAGCGGCCGGCGCTTCAGGCGGCGCGGTGCGAGATGACGGCGCTGGCTTCCGCGGGCTGGTAGTTGGCGTCGGTGGCGATCTGGGTGCACACAGCGCGGCAGAGTGCGGCCACACGGTCGTCGACGATGCGGTAGTAGATCTGCACGCCTTCGCGGCGCTTGCCCAGCACACCGGCCTGGTACAGCGTCGTGAGGTGCTGCGACATATTGGGCTGGGTGGTGTCGATCTTGCTCAGCAGGTAGCTGACGTTGCGCTCACCATCGCAGAGATGGCTGATGATCTTCAAACGCATGGGCGCCGACATGACGCGAAACACTTCCGCTGCCAGCTCGAACACCTGGTCCGGCTCGGTGACGGGCGCGGCCGGGGTCGTCTGCATGGAACGTTTGCTCATGGCGGGACCTTAATATCAGTACATGCGCATTCTACATAGAAGCAGGCCTGGTGCTCAGCTGCCTTTGCCGCGCAAGGTGCGGCTGAGCAACAGCACAGGGATCAACCCCACCAGCACCAGGGCCAGCGCCGGCAGCGCGGCCTCGCCCAGGCGCTCGTCGCGCGCGAGCTGGTAGGCCACCACGGCCAGGGTGTCGCTGTCGAAGGGGCGCAGCACCAGGGTAGCGGGCAGCTCCTTCATCACGTCCACGAAAACCAGCAGCGTGGCCGCCATGACCGGGCGGCGCAGCAGCGGCCAGTGCACACGGCTCAGCAAACCCCAGCTGCCGCTGCCCAGCAGGCGCGCGCTGTCGTCCAGATTGGCGGGGATGCGCGCATAGCCGCTCTGCACCGACTGCAGGGCCACGGCCACGAAGCGCACCAGGTAGGCCCAGACCAGGCCCAGCGAGGTGGCGGTGACCCAGTAGGCCGGCCCGGCCTGGGGCCAGCGGGCCTGCACCCAGCCCACGGGCAGCAGCAGGCCCACGACGACGACCGCGCCCGGCACGGCGTAGCCCAGACCGGCGAGCCAGACCACGGCGCGCGTGAGCGCATCGGGCAGGCGACGCAAGGCGTAGGCCAGCAGCAGGGCCAGGCCCACGGCCAGCACGGCAGCCAGCAGGCCCAGGCGCACGCTGTTGCCGGCCCAGCCCCAGAAGCGTTCCCAGGGCAGCTCGGCCGATTCGCCGACCAGCGGGCGCAGCATGAAGAGCACAGGCGCGACAAAGCCCATGAGGATGGGCAGGGCACACACGGCCCAGGCCGCAGCCTGCTGCTGCCCCTGCAGGCGCACGGGCTGGGCTTCGGCGCCGGCCGCACGACCCAGGCGTGCGCTGACGAAGCGCAGACGCGCCCGCGAACGGTGCTCCAGCCAGAGCAGCATGGCCACGAAACCCAGCAGCAGCGTGGCCAGCTGGGCAGCGGCGATGCGGTTGTCCATGGCCAGCCAGGCCTTGTAGATGCCCGCAGTGAAGGTCTGGATGCCGAAGTAGCTGGCCACGCCGAAGTCGGCCAGGGTCTCCATCAGCGCGAGGGCCACGCCTGCCGCCACGGCCGGGCGCGCCAGCGGCAGCGCCACCTCGCGGATGCGGCGTGCCAGCGGCGCACCCAGCAGGCGCGCAGCCTCCATCAGGTGCGCGGCCCGCTCGGCCAGCGCGGCGCGCGTGAGCAGGTAGACATAGGGGTAGAGCGTGAAGGTCAACACCCAGGCTGCACCGCCCGTGTTGCGCACCTCGGGAAAGACGCGCCCTTCCCAGCCCGTAGCCGCGCGCAGGCCCGTCTGCAGCGGGCCGCTGTACTGCAGGAAGTCGGTGTAGGCATAGGCCACCACATAGGCCGGCATGGCCAGCGGCAGCAACAGTGCCCATTCGAAGAAGCGCCGGCCAGGGAAATCGAACAGGGTCACGGCCGCGGCCGTGGACAGGCCCACGACCGTCACGCCCACGGTCACCAGCAGGCAGAGCCAGAGCGTGGTGCCCAGATAGTCGGGCAGCACGGTGGCCCCCATCTCGCGCAGGATGGCCAGCGCCTGGGCGCCGGCCGGGCCGCCCGGCCACCAGGCGCCCAGCAGCGCCAGCACCGGCAGCATCAGGGCCAGGGTGAAGAGCAGCAGCAGGAAATGGCGGAAGCGGGTCGGGAGCATGGACGGGCCAAAGGCGGAATGAGAATTGTAAGTACCTACAATATGGACGCTCCGATACCCGTCCATGTACCTCGAAGTCCGCCAGCTCCAAGTCCGCTACCCCGGCGCCGCCCAGGCCGCCGTGGCCGATGTCTCCCTGGGCCTGCGCGCGGGTGACATCGGCGTGCTCATCGGCCCCTCGGGCTGCGGCAAGACCACGCTGCTGCGCGCCGTGGCCGGGCTGGAACCCGTGAGCGGCGGCGAGATCCGGCTGGCGGGCCAGGTGGTCGGCAGTGCCGGCACGCAGACACCGCCCGAGGCGCGCCGCATCGGCATGGTGTTCCAGGACTACGCCCTGTTCCCGCACCTGGACGTGGGCCGCAACGTGGGCTTCGGCATCCACCAGCTGCCGCGCGCCGAACGCGAGGCCCGCGTGCGCGAGGTGCTGGCCCTGGTGGGCCTGGCAGGCAGCGAGGCACGCTACCCGCATGAACTCTCGGGCGGCCAGCAGCAGCGCGTGGCCCTGGCGCGTGCGCTGGCGCCGCGCCCGCAGCTGCTGCTGCTCGACGAACCGTTTTCCAATCTCGACGTCGAGTTGCGCGAACGCCTGGCCCACGAGGTGCGCACCATCCTCAAGGCGGCGCAGGCCACCGCGCTCTTCGTCACGCACGACCAGCTGGAGGCCTTCGCCATCGGCGACACCATCGGGGTGATGCACGAGGGTCGGCTGCACCAGTGGGACGAGGCCTACACGCTCTACCACCGCCCGGCCACGCGCTTCGTGGCCGACTTCATCGGCCACGGCGTGTTCGCACCAGCCACCTTGAAGGAACGCGAGGGCCAGCTCGTGGTGCAGACGCCGCTGGGTGAGCTCCG
>CAMLNH010000240.1 GCA_946481355.1 uncultured Curvibacter sp. | reverse complement strand
TGAGCTGCGGCTCCCAGCCGGTGGCCACGCGCTTGACGCGCTGGGCCAGCGCGTCAAGCTCCTCCAGCAGGTGGCGGCCGCTGCGCAGCAGTTCCTCGCCGGCGGGGGTGAGGCGGGCGCGCCGCGCGCTGCGGTCAAACAGCAGCACGTCCAGCGCGTCCTCGATCTGGCGCATGCGGTAGGTCAGGGCGCTGGGCACTAGGCCCAGCTCGCGCGCGGCGGCGGCCATGCTGCCGGTGCGCGCCACCGTGTCCACCAGGCGCAGGTTGTCGGGGCTCAGGGCATGGTGGGCGTTTTGCATGATGGGCTGGATGTTATTCAAAAAAACTGAATAAAGCCATCAAACGCGACGTGCCTGGGGGAGGGGAGCATTCCCTACAGTGGAGTCCATCGCGCCACCCCACAAGGAGAACCGCATGATCACCCTTCGCAAATCCCAGGAACGCGGCTATGCCGACCACGGCTGGCTCAAGAGCTTCCACTCGTTCTCGTTCGCCGGTTACTACGATCCCGCGCACATGGGCTGGGGCAACCTGCGCGTGATCAACGAGGACCGCATCGCTCCCGGCACCGGCTTCGGTACCCACGGCCACCGCGACATGGAGATCGTCAGCTACGTGCTGGCGGGCAACCTCGCGCACAAGGACAGCATGGGCAACGTCAAGGGCATTCCGCCGGGTGACGTGCAGCGCATGAGCGCGGGCACTGGCGTGATGCACAGCGAGTTCAACCACGCGCCCAACCAGCAGACCCATTTCCTGCAGATCTGGATCGAGCCGAACGCTCGCGGCATTGCGCCGAGCTACGAGCAAAAGCGTTTCGGTGACGAGGAGAAACGTGGCAAGCTACGCCTGGTCGCCTCGCCCGATGCGGCCCAAGGTTCGGTCAAGCTGCATGCCAATGCTTCCATCTATGCCGGTCTGCTGGATGGAGCCGATTCCGCCGCGCTGAAGCTTGACCCGGCACGCAAGGCCTATGTGCACCTGATTCGTGGCGCGCTCGCCGTCAACGGCCAGCGTCTGCAGGGCGGCGATGCCGCACTGATCGAAAACGAAGAACTTTTGCACCTCGATCAGGCTCAAGAGGCCGAGGTGCTGGTGTTCGATCTCGAGCCCTGATCCGTTTTTCTCGTCTGCTTTCCAACCAACCTTCAAAGGAAAACCATGCTTGCCAACCTGCAAAACCCCCTGTCGCTGATCGCCCGCGTGCTGCTGGCCCTGCTGTTCGTGCCCGCCGGCATCAGCAAGATCAGCGGTTTCTCCGGCACCGCCGGCTACATCGGTTCGGTGGGCCTGCCCCTGCCCGAGCTGGGCGCCGTGATCGCGATCGTGGTCGAGGTGGGTGCGGGTATCGCCCTGCTGCTGGGCATCGGCACCCGCTGGGCCGCGCTGGCACTGGCGCTGTTCACGCTGGTCGCGTCCTTCTTCTTCCACGCCTACTGGGCCCTGCCCGCCGAGCAGCAGATGATGCAGCAGCTGATGTTCATGAAGAACATCGCCATCTCCGGCGGCCTGCTGGCCCTGGTTGCCTTCGGCGCCGGTGGCTGGAGCATCGACGGCCGCCGCGCCGCCGCCTGATGGCCTGAGTGGCGCGCAGCGGCCGGGGGGCCGTAACATAGCCCCCATGAAGCTGCTGACACTTCTTCCCTGGGCAGACTGGCTCGCGCTGGTCTGCTTTTTTGCTTTGTGGGTGGGCTATGCCTGGTTTGCCAGCCACCACGGCCAGCGCAAACCCTCGCTGCTGGCCACCACCAACCGCTACCGGCTCTACTGGATGCGGCAGACCACCGCGCGCGACCCGCGCATGCTCGACGGCCTGATCGTCCAGAGCCTGTCGCAGACGCCGTCCTTTTTCTCGTCCACCGCCATCCTGATCATCGGTGGCCTGTTCGCGCTGCTGGGCACCACCGACAAGGCGGCCGAACTGGTCAGCGAGATCCCGTTCGCCCAGGCCACCTCGCTGGTGGTGTTCGAATTCAAGGTGGTGGTGATGGTGGCCATCTTCGTCTACGCCTTCTTCCGCTTTTCGTGGTGCATGCGGCAGTACACCTTCGTCTCGCTGGTGATCGGCGGCATGCCACCACCCGACACCTTCGTGGATGGCACGCACGACCGCGAGGCGTTCGCGCGGCGCGCGTCCGAGCTGGTGGGCTCGGCGGCCGAAACCTTCAACGACGGCCTGCGCGCCTACTATTTTTCGTTCGCGGCCATCGCGTGGTTTTTCTCGCCGCTGGCCATGGTGATGGGCACGCTGCTGGTGGTGCTCATCCTGTACCGGCGCGAGTTTCATTCCGAGGTGCTGGGCATCCTCAATGATTGAACCGGCGGCCTGCCTAAAATGGCAAGTCCATGTTCGTACACCTTCGCCTCCATACCGAGTTTTCCGTCGTCGACGGCACCGTCCGTGTCGATGACGCCATTTCTGCAGCCACCGGTTTTGGCCAGCCGGCGCTGGCCATCACCGACCTGAACAACCTGTTCGGGGCCATCAAGTTCTACAAGGCAGCACGCGGCGCGGGCATCAAGCCCGTGCTGGGCGCCGAAGTCCTGCTCCAGGGCCTGGGCGGCGAGGCTCCCGTGCCCGGCCCGGGCCAGCCGGCGCAACCGCTGCCCCGCATCCTGCTGCTGGCGCAGAGCCACGAGGGCTACCTCAACCTCTGCGAGCTCCTGGCCCGTGCCTGGACGCGCAACGTGGTGCGCGACCAGGCGGTAGTACGGTGGGAGTGGTTGCAGGAGCTCAACGCCGGCCTGATTCTGCTGTCTGGCGCGGCGGCCGGCCCGGTCGGCCAGGCCCTGGTCCAGGGCGACGCGGCCCGCGCGGCCGATCTGGCGCTGCAGATGTCCGGCGTGTTCACCCATCGCTTCTACCTCGAGCTGCAGCGCGCCGGCCGACCCGACGACGAGCGCGTGGTCAACGCCACCGTGCCGCTGGCCGCGCGCCTGAACCTGCCCGTGGTCGCCACCCACCCGGTCCAGTTCGTCGGGCCCGACGACTATGAGGCGCACGAGGCGCGGGTCTGCATCGCCGAAGGGGAGATACTGGCCAACCCCAAGCGCGTGCGCCGCTTCACGCGCGATCAGTATTTCAAGGGGCCGGCCGAGATGGAGGCGCTGTTCGCCGATGTGCCCAGCGCCATCGCCAACACGCTGGAGATCGCCCGCCGCTGCAACCTGACCCTGGTGCTGGGCAAGCCCCAGCTGCCCAATTTCCCCATTCCGCTGGTCAATGGCCAGCAGATGGACACCGAGACCTATTTCCGCCATGTCAGCTTCGAGGGCCTGGAAGAGCGCCTGGCTCACCTCTACCCCGATCCGGTGAAACGCGACCAGGAGCGCCCGCGCTACGTGGAACGGCTCGAGTTCGAGCTGGGCACCATCCTCAAGATGGGCTTCCCGGGGTACTTCCTCATCGTGGGCGACTTCATCAACTGGGCCAAGAACAACGGCTGCCCGGTGGGGCCGGGGCGGGGTTCGGGTGCCGGCTCGCTGGTGGCCTATGCGCTCAAGATCACCGACCTCGACCCGCTGCAGTACAACCTGCTGTTCGAACGCTTCCTGAACCCGGAGCGGGTCTCCATGCCCGACTTCGACATCGATTTCTGCCAGGCCAACCGCGACCGGGTGATCGATTACGTGAAGGACAAGTACGGCAAGGACGCGGTGAGCCAGATTGCCACCTTTGGCACCATGGCCGCGCGCGCGGCCATCCGCGACGTTGGCCGGGTGATGGACTTCCCCTACGGCTTCTGCGACGGCATCTCCAAGCTGATTCCCAACAAGCCGGGCAAGCCGGTCACGCTGCAGTACCCGCCGCCCGACCTCAAGGGCGACGACAAGGAGAAATACGCCATCGCCGCCGAGCCGGTGCTGGCCGAGCGCATCGAACAGGAGGAAGACGTCAAGGCCCTGGTCGAGATGGCGCAGAAGCTCGAAGGCATGGCCCGCAACGTGGGCATGCACGCGGGCGGCGTGCTGATCGCGCCGGGCCAGCTGACCGACTTCTGCCCGCTGTACCAGCAGCCGGGCAGCGAGTCGGCCGTGAGCCAGTACGACAAGGACGATGTCGAGGCCGTGGGCCTGGTGAAGTTCGACTTCCTGGGTCTTGCCACGCTGACCATCCTGGAGATCGCCAAGGAACTGATCGTCAAGCGTCACAAGGGTCAGGAGAACTTCGCGTTCGAGAACATCCGCCTGGACGACAAGGCCACCTACCGGCTGTTCTCCGAAGGCAAGACGGAAGCGGTGTTCCAGTTTGAAAGCCGCGGCATGCAGGGCATGCTGCGCGACGCCAAGCCCACCCGGCTGGAGGACCTGATCGCGCTCAACGCGCTCTACCGCCCGGGCCCGATGGACCTGATCCCCAGCTTCGTGGCGCGCAAGCACGGGAAGGAGCCGGTGGAGTACCCGCACCCGGCGGTGGCCGACATGCTCAGCGAGACCTACGGGATCATGGTCTACCAGGAGCAGGTGATGCAGACCGCGCAGATCCTGGGCGGCTACAGCCTGGGCGGCGCCGACCTGCTGCGCCGCGCCATGGGCAAGAAGAAGGCCGAGGAGATGG
>CAMLNH010000239.1 GCA_946481355.1 uncultured Curvibacter sp. | reverse complement strand
GCCTCCGTCCCGCCCCCACTGGTGGACCGACATCCACCGCTCGCCGACGGTCAACCGCCGCCTGGGCATCACCCTGAGCTTCATTGCCGGTGCCACCAACGCTGGCGGCTTCTTGGCCATCGGGCAGTACACCTCGCACATGACCGGCCTGCTCTCGGCCGTGGCCGACCATCTGGTCCTGGGCCAGTTCCTGCTCGTCGCGGCCAGCCTGGCCGCCATCGCGGCCTTCGTGGGTGGCGCCATGACCACAGCGCTCATGGTCAACTGGGGCCTGCGGCGCCAGCTGCGCAGCAGCTACGCCCGGCCCCTGGCGCTGGAAAGCACCCTGCTGCTGATCTTCGGCCTCTTCGGCGCGGCCCTGCAGCTGCACGCCACGCTCTTTGCGCCGCTCACCGTGCTGCTGCTGTGCTACATCATGGGCCTGCAGAACGCGGTGATCACCAAGGTCTCGCAGGCGGAGATCCGCACCACGCACGTGACAGGCCTGCTCACGGACGTGGGTATCGAGCTGGGCAAACTGGCCTACCTCAACCGCTCACCCGCGCCAACCCGGGTGCGGGCCAACCGGCACAAGCTGCGCATCCACCTCGCGCTGGTCGCTGCCTTCCTGGTCGGAGGGGTGGTCGGGGCACTGGGCTTCCAGCATTGGGGCTACATCACCACCGTACCGCTGGCCGCACTGCTCGGTCTGCTGATCTCGGGGCCTCTGCTGTACGACCTGCGCCACGGTCATCTGGCACCGCCGGTCCACCCGGGCTGAAAACCGGCAGTCCATGGCGGCCCCGGGAGTACACTGAAACGCCATGCCCGCCGACTCCGCCGGCCCCCTGGCCGCCTTCCGCCCCAAGCTGCTCGACACCCTGCCCGGCTACACGCGGGCCCACTTTGCACGGGACCTGGGCGCCGGCCTCACGGTCGGCGTGGTGGCCCTGCCCCTGGCCATGGCCTTTGCCATCGCCTCAGGGCTCAAGCCCGAGGCCGGGCTGTTCACCGCCATCATCGCGGGCTTCCTGATCTCTGCACTCGGCGGTAGCCGGGTGCAGATCGGCGGGCCGGCGGGTGCCTTCATCGTCATCGTCTACGGCATCCTGGAACGCTACGGCCTGGCCAACCTGATCATCGCCACCGCCATGTCCGGCGTGCTGCTCTTCCTCATGGGCCTGTTCAAGTTGGGCGCCCTCATCCGCTTCATCCCGATTGCCGTGGTCATCGGTTTCACCAACGGCATTGCGGTGCTCATCATGCTCTCGCAGGTCAAGGACTTCCTGGGCCTGACGCTGGACAAGGTGCCAGCCAGCTTCTTCGCCCAGCTGCAGGCCCTGGGCGGCGCGCTACACACCGTCAACCCCACGGCCCTGGCCCTGGCCCTGGGCTCGCTGATCCTGGTCGCCATCTGGCAACGGCTGATGCCGCGGCTGGGGCCTGAGAAGCTGCCTTTTTCGGGCAAGCTCACCGTGGTGCCTGGCACCATCGTGGCCCTGGCGCTGGCCACGCTGCTGAGCTGGGCGCTGGCGCTGCCGGTGGAGACCATAGGCAGCAAGTTCGGCGGCATCCCGGCCGCCCTGCCCGCCTTCGTCTGGCCCGAGTTCAGCTGGGGCACGGTGCAGTTCCTGCTGATGCCTGCACTCACCCTGGCCCTGCTCGGCGCCATCGAATCCCTGCTCTGCGCACGCATTGCCGACAGCTACACCCCGGACCGCCACAACCCCAACCAGGAGCTCATGGCCCAGGGCGTGGCCAACTTCGTCACGCCCTTTTTCGGCGGCATGCCGGCCACGGGCACCATCGCGCGCACCGTGACCAATGCCAAGAGCGGGGCCGTGAGCCCGGTGGCGGGCGTGGTGCATGCGCTCACTCTGCTGACCGTGGTCCTGGCGGCGGCACCGCTGGCGCAGCACATCCCGCTGGCCGCACTGGCCGGCATCCTGGTCTACGTGGCCTGGAACATGGGCGAATGGCGCGAGTTCGTGCAGCTGCGCCAGTACCGCCTGCCCTACCGCATCACCCTGCTGGCCGTCTTCGGCCTGACTGTGATCGTGGACCTGACGGTGGCGGTCGAGGTGGGCCTGATCGCCGCCGCCCTGACCTTCATCTACCGCATCTCCAGCCTGAGCCGGGCCGAAGCGGTCAGCGCCGGCGACCAGCCTGTGCTCGCGGGACGGGAGGCCGAGGTGCAAGCCTGGCGGCTCTATGGCGCCCTGTTCTTCGGTGCGGTCAAGCTGGTCGAGAACCTGGAACACCGGCTGCCCACCCGCGCCCTGGTGCTGGACCTCAAGAACCTGATCTACATCGATTCCTCGGGCGCCGACACCCTGCTGGACCTGGCGCACAGCTGCGACCGGCACGGCGTGCGTCTCATCCTCTGCGGTCTGGCGCACCAGCCGCTGGACATCGCGCGGCGCTCCGGCCTGCTCGATGCGCTGCCGCCGACGCAGGCCTGCCCGGACCTGGCCCGCGGCCTGGCCGTCGCCGTGTCCGCACCCTGAACGCCGTCCCGGCCGGGCCTGCGCGGCAGGGGGCTAAAATGCCCGGTTCCTGTCGAGAAAGACCAGTCCCATGCACCTGTTCCGCTACCCCGACTACCAGTCCGACGCCACCCAGTTCATCAACCAGCTCAAGACCGCCAAGCCCGATCTGGAAGCGCGCCAGCGCCAGGGCCGCGAGCTGCTGTGGGACAAGGCCGTGGACCGCCAGGCCTGGGAAGGCTACCAGGCCGCCCGCGTGGCCCAGAAGCCCTACGTCTACCAGACCGGCGACAAGTAAAACAGCGGCCCGCCGTGCCCGCCCCCTGATGAGCGATTCCCACGACAGCGCCGGCCTCGAAGCCGCCGAGGCTCCGCACACCGCAGCCCTGCCCGAGGTGGTGGACCACGTGGCCGTGGCCCGCCTGTATGGCGAGCCGCTGTTCCAGCTGCCGCAGGATCTCTACATCCCGCCGGACGCGCTCGAAGTCTTCCTGGAGGCCTTTGAAGGCCCGCTGGACCTGCTGCTCTACCTGATCCGCAAGCAGAACTTCAACATCCTCGACATCCCCATGGCCGCGGTCACGCGCCAGTACCTGAGCTATGTGGACGAGGTGCGCACGCGCAATCTGGAGCTGGCCGCCGAATACCTGCTGATGGCCGCCATGCTGATCGAGATCAAGTCGCGCATGCTGCTGCCGCCCAAGAAAACGGCCGAGGGCGAGGAAGCCGAAGACCCGCGCGCCGAGCTCGTGCGCCGCCTGCTCGAATACGAGCAGATCAAGCTGGCCGCAGCCGGCCTGGGCAATCTGCCGCAGTACGGGCGCGACTTCCTCAAGGCCCAGGTCTATATCGAGCAGGCGCTGCAGCCGCGCTTTCCCGACGTGCACGTGGTCGACCTGCAGGAAGCCTGGGCCGACATCCTCAAGCGTGCCAAGCTGGTGCAGCACCACAAGATCACGCGTGAGGAACTCTCGGTGCGCGAGCACATGAGCATCGTGCTGCGTCAGCTGCAGGGCCAGAAGTTCGTCGAGTTCGAGCACCTGTTCGAGCCGTCCAAGGGTGTGCCTGTGCTGGTGGTGACCTTCATCGCCCTGCTGGAGCTCGCCAAGGAAAGCCTGATCGAGATCACCCAGGCCGAGGCCTTCGCTCCTATCTACGTGCGGCTGGCCTACACGCCGGCCTGAACCCGTTTCCTCCGCCGTGCCCCCGTCCTCCCATCACTCCTTTGACGTTCTCATCGTCGGCAGCGGTCTGGCCGGCCTGAGCGCCGCGCTGCACCTGGCCGCCACGCACCGCGTGGCCGTCATCACCAAGCGCAATCTGGGCGACGGCTCCAGCGGCTGGGCCCAGGGCGGCATTGCTGCCGTCATGGGCGAGGGCGACACCCTGGCCTCACACGTGCAGGACACGCTGGTTGCCGGCGCCGGCCTGTGCGACCCCGAGGCCACGCGCTTCGTGGTCGAGAACGCACCCGCCAGCATCCGCTGGCTGCAGGCGCTGGGCGTGCCCTTCTCGCAGGAAGACGGCCAGCTGCACCTCACGCGCGAAGGCGGCCACAGCGAACGCCGCATCGTGCACGTGACCGACGCCACCGGCGCGGCCGTGCAGCACACGCTGATGGACCAGGTGCGCGCCACGCCCAACATCACGCTGTTCGAACACCACATGCTGGTGGACCTGATCACCAGTGCCAAGCTGGGCCAGGGCGGCCAGCGCTGCCTGGGCCTGTACGCGCTCAACGAGGTCACCGACGTGGTCGACACCTTCAGCGCGCCCCACACCATCCTGGCCACGGGCGGCGCCGGCAAGGTGTACCTGTACACCACCAATCCGGACACCGCCACGGGTGATGGCATTGCCGCGGCCTGGCGCGCGGGCTGCCGCGTAGGCAATATGGAATTCATCCAGTTCCATCCCACCTGCCTCTACCACCCGCACGTCAAGTCCTTCCTGATCACCGAGGCCGTGCGCGGCGAAGGCGGCAAGCTGCTGCTGCCGGAATCGGCAGGGGGCACCCGCTTCATGCCCGCGCACGATGCGCGCGCCGAGCTGGCCCCGCGCGACGTGGTGGCCCGCGCCATCGACTTCGAGATGAAGAAGCACGGCCTGGACTGCGTGCACCTGGACATC
>CAMLNH010000238.1 GCA_946481355.1 uncultured Curvibacter sp. | reverse complement strand
GCACCGCAGCCGAGCTCTCGGGCATCTCGGCCAAGATGGTGCGGCACTACGAGTCGCTGGGTCTGCTGCCGCGCGTCACGCGCACCGAAAGCGGCTACCGCCTGTACAGCGAGGCCGAGGTCCACACGCTGCGCTTCATCAAGCGCGCGCGTGACCTGGGCTTTTCCATGGCCGAGATCGGCGAGCTCGTGGCCCTGTGGCAGAACCGCCGCCGGGCCAGCGCCAGCGTCAAGCGCATCGCGCAGCAGCATGTGGACGAGCTGGCCGCGCGCATCGCCGCCATGCAGGCCATGCAGCGCACCCTGGGCCATCTGCTGCACCACTGCCACGGCGACGAGCGACCCGACTGCCCCATCCTCGACGACCTGGCGGGCACGCCCGGGACCCACATCTTTTCCACCCCCAAGGAGTCATCATGATGAAACGCAATGTCGGCAATGTGGAGCGCGCCATACGTATCGTGGCCGGGCTCGTGCTGGTCGCCCTGGCCGCCACGGGCACGGTCGGCTGGTGGGGCTGGCTGGGCCTGCTGCCCCTGGCCACGGGCCTCATGGGCTGGTGCCCGCCCTACGCCCTGCTGGGCATCAACACCTGCAAGGTCAAGGACAGCCAGGCCTGAGCGCAGGCGGACAAACCGGAATGGCTGTGGTCCAATGGACTGCATTCATTCCGGGACCCTCCGCTTGAACTCCGACCTGTATGCCCCTCTGCTGGCCTGCCTGGACGAGGCCAGCACAGCGATCGCCCTGTTCGATCCTGACGACAGGTTGCGTTACGCCAACCTCCAGTTCCGCGCCAGTTATGCGCTGGCACCGGACGCCGCGCCGAGCTGGGAAGAGCTGATGCGCCACTGCCATCGTGAGCGCGTGGGCCTGCTGATCGAAACCGATGACATCGAGGCCTGGCTGGCGCAGGTGCGGCGCACGCGCCGGCAATTGCCCGTGCGCAACTTCGAGTCCGACTTCGTGGACGGGCGCTGGATGCGGGTGAGCGAAACCATGCATCCCAACGGCTGGGTGCTGGTACTGGCCACCGACGTGACGGCACTCAAGGTCAACGAGTCCACCCTGCGTCAGGCGCGCGACGACGCCGTGCGCCTGTCCATCACCGACCCGCTGACCGGCCTGCACAACCGGCGCCACGTCTTCGCACGGCTCGACGAACTGTTCACGAACGCGCGTGAGCTGCGCTATCCGCTGAGCCTCGCCGTGCTGGACCTGGACCACTTCAAGACGGTCAACGACACGCACGGTCACGCCACGGGCGACCAGGTGCTGGTCCACTTCGCGCGCCAGCTCCAGGGGCAGCTGCGGCCGCAAGACCTCGCGGGCCGCATCGGCGGCGAGGAGTTCCTGCTGGTGTTGCCCAACACCGAGCCCCAGGGCGTGCGCCAGGTGCTCAGCCGTCTGCGCGCCAACCTCGCCAGCAGCGCACCGGTGCCCGAAGTGCCTCGGCTGCGCACCAGCTTCTCCGCTGGCATCGCCCACGCCGTGCCGGACGACACGGCCCAGAGTCTGTGGACCCGGGCCGACCGGGCCCTGTACCGGGCCAAGGCCGCGGGCCGCGGTGTCGACCTTGATGACGATACGGTCACCGGCTTTGCGGTGTAATTCCGCCATGGACACCTCCCCCGTCACCACCTCGCGCCGCGTCGAACGCCTGGTCACCGGCCAGCCTACCACCGATGGCGCCGGCGTCAAGCTGCTGCGTGTGCTCACGCAGGATCTGCAACACCGACTCGACCCCTTCCTGATGCTGGACAACTTTGCCAGCGACAAGCCCGAGGACTACATCGCCGGCTTCCCCAACCACCCGCACCGCGGCTTCGAGACCGTGACCTACATGATCGCCGGCCGCATGCGCCACAGCGACAGCGCGGGCCACGAGGGCCTGTTGAGCAATGGCGGCGTGCAGTGGATGACGGCCGGGCGCGGCCTGATCCACAGCGAGCTGCCCGAGCAGGAAGAAGGCGTGATGGAGGGCTTCCAGCTCTGGCTCAACCTGCCGGGGCGCGACAAGATGGGCCCGCCTGGCTACCGCGACATCCAGAGCGCCGAGATCCCCGAGTTCACGACGCCCGAAGGCGTGCTGGTGCGCCTGATCGCCGGCCGCAGCCATGGCCACACGGGCGCCATGGACCGTCCGGTCGATGCCTGGCCCACCGATCCTCACTATCTGGATCTGCATTTCCCCGCCGGCGGCGCCGTCTTCACGCAGCCGCTGCCGCCCGGGTACAACGCCTTCATCTACACCTACCGTGGCAGCGTGCGCATCGGCGAGACTGAGGTGCCGCGAGGCCACATGGCCATCCTGGGCAATGAGGGCGACGGCGTGCAGCTCCAGGGCTTGCCCGGCGACACGCCGGCACGCGCGCTGCTGATCGCAGGACGGCCGCTGCGCGAACCCATCGCCCAGTACGGCCCCTTCGTGATGAACACGCGCGAACAGCTCATCGAGGCGGTGGAGGATTTCCAGAACGGCCGGCTGGCCTGACACCCGGGCCCGGCACTCTTTACACAAACGAAGCACAGCCTCATGCCCGCGATACACAGCGGGCCCAGACTGCAGACATCCCGTGATGTCTGCACGGGTCTTCTGTGAAAGGATCACACATGAGCAAGCATTTCAAACCCGCCGTCCTGGCCGCCCTTCTGGCCACTTCCGCCCTGGCCGTGCTGGCCCAGCCCGCCGGCGGCCCACCCCCGGAAAGCGGCCCCGGCATGCAGCAGAGCGAGCCCGATCGCCGCGCGCACCGGCAGGAACGCATGAAGGCCCACATGGCCAAGCGCGCCGCCGAGCTCAAGGCCGATCTCAAGCTCACGCCCGAGCAGGAAAGCGGCTGGAACGCCTACCTGGCGGCCATGAAGCCCTCGGCCTCGCCGGCCCTGCCCAAGCGCGACGACATCGCCAAGCTCAGCACGCCCGAGCGCCTGGACAAGATGCGTGAAATGCGCCAGCAGCGCGAAGCCGAGTTTGACAAACGCGACGCGGCCACGCGCAGCTTCTACGCCGGTCTGAGCGCCGAGCAGAAGAAGACCTTCGACACGCGCACCGCACGCCCCATGCACGAGGAAGGCCGGCGTCACCACGGTCCGCGTTAAAGTCGGGGCATGAGCCCACCCAGCAGCGCAGCCCCCGGCACCATCCGCACCGTCGGTCTGGAGCGCCCCCTGCGCTGGCTGGTGCAAGGCTGGCGTGACAGCCTGCGCTGCGGCGGCGTCAGCTTTGCCCACGGCCTGGCCTTGGCGCTGTTCGGCCAGTTGCTGTTGCTCATAGCGCACCACCAGTTCTGGCTACTGGCCGGTGCCTTCTCGGGTCTGCTGGTCGTGGGGCCGGTGCTGGCCACCGGTCTCTACGCCCTGAGCCGCGCCGTCGAGCGCGGCGAGGCCCCCTCCTGGCGCCTGGTGCTGCAGACCTGGCTGAGCTGGCGCCGCCACGGCAGCAGCCGCGACGGCAAGGACTGGCGCCTGGTGCGCTTCGGCCTGCTGCTGGGCCTGGCCGGCACCGGCTGGGTGCTCACCTCCGCCGCCCTCATTACCCTGCTGTCACCGGTGCCCATCGAGCAGCCGATGGATTTCCTGCGCCACGTGGTGCTGGCGCGCGACAACTGGCTGTTCGAACTCTGGCTGGCTCTGGGTGGCCTGATGGTTGCGCCCATCTTCGCCTCCAGCGCCATCGCCCTGCCGCTGCTGCTGGACCGGCGCGTCAGCGTGCTGCAGGCCGTGATCACCAGCTGGGAGGCGGTGCTGCGCAATCCGCAGACCCTGGCCCTGTGGGCCGCGCTCATCATGGGCCTGACCCTGCTGGGCCTGCTGACCGCCCTGCTCGGGCTCATCGTCGTGATGCCCGTGCTGGGCCATGCGAGCTGGCATGCCTACCGCGAGCTGGTCGACGCCTCGGTCTGGCCCGAACGCACCGCGGCCGAGCAAGGACGCCCCTGATGTTCGGCTACAGCGAAGAGCAGATTGCTGCCTTCGGCCTGAGCTTCGGCGTGGGCGCCTTCATGCTCTACATGCTGTTCATCATCGCGCAGCTCGCGTGGGAATCGAAGGCCGGTCGCTTCGGCACTTTCGTGCTCTTCCTGGGCCTGGCCTTCGGCATGGTGGGCTTTGCGGCCAAGTTCGTGATCCAGTGGATCCTCGAAAAATAACGGTCAGCCGAAAGGCTTGATGCCGATCAGCAGGCCGTGCAGCCCGAAGGCGAACACGGCCCAGCCGGCAACCCCCAGCAGCAGCGTGATGACCGTGGGGACCGTCCGACCTGGCGTGTACACCACCCCCTCGCGGCGATCGCGCCGGCGCGAGATCGCATAGTTGGCCACGGCCCAGAGCAGGAAGGTGCCGAACAGCAGCAGGTGGGCCAGCATGCCCGTGGCCATAAGGTGGGCCAGGGCCCAGGCCTTGACGCCCAGCACCATGGGGTGGCCCAGCCGTGCCTTGAGGTGGTTCCCCGCGACATAGGCCGCAGCGAACAGGATGAAGGCCAGCAGGGTCAGCAGAGAAGCGGCATGGCGCATGCCCGTGGGCGGACTCCAGAGCAACACCGGCTGTTCACGCGCGGCGGCGAAGCCCCAGGCCACCAGCGCCAGGCCGATCAGCGACA
>CAMLNH010000237.1 GCA_946481355.1 uncultured Curvibacter sp. | reverse complement strand
GAAGGCGCGGATGCCGTTGACCAGCACGGTCAGGCCACCCTTGACCTTGCCGGAGGTGGTGCCGGTGACGAATTCGCCGGATTCCAGGGCCTTTTCCAGGGCCATCCAGGAAGCCAGACGCTTGGCGGTGTCGCGCGACAGGATGGTGTCGCCGTAGCCGTTTTCGATCGAGCCGATGGCGACGGACACGAAGTCGCCCACCTGCACTTCGAGCACGCCCTGGTCGTTCTTGAATTCCTCGATCGGGACATAGGCCTCGGACTTGAGACCGGCATTCACGACGACGAAGCCGTGTTCGACACGAACGACTTCGGCGGTGATCACTTCGCCCGGACGCATTTCGGTGCGTTGCAGGGATTCTTCAAACAGGGCGGCAAAAGATTCAGACATGTAAGTTCCTAGACCATCTGGGCGTCCATGGCTTGGAGACCATGGCGTGACAGCCGCACCATTGCGACTGGGGGGAGCTTTCGACGGTGGTTTGTGCGGATGTTCCGCGGGTTAAGTTATCGATCCAGCCGACCAAAGCGCTTGCTGCGCGAAGGGAGCCAGCTGGGCCCGTTCAGCTGCTCAGACGGATCCGAACGGCTGTGTGCCCTGCCACCAGTCCAGCACGAGATCCACCGACTCTTCAATCGTGAGATCCGAGTTGTCCAGCAACCGGGCGTCCTGCGCCGGCTTGAGAGGCGCAACGCTGCGGTTCATGTCGCGGGCGTCACGCGCTTCCAGATCGGCGCGAAGGGTTGCAAGTGTAGTCGAAATCCCCTTTGAAATCAACTGCTTATGGCGTCTTTCCGCCCTTTTTTCTGCACTGGCGGTCAAAAACACCTTGAGTTGGGCGCCTGGGAAGATCACCGTGCCCATATCCCGCCCATCCGCCACCAGGCCGGGCAGGCGGGCAAAGCTGTGCTGCAGAGTCACCAGGGCGGTGCGCACGGCCGGCAGGGCCGAGACCTTGGAGGCGTTCATGCCGCCTTGTTCGCTGCGGATGGCGTCGCTCACGTCCTGGCCGTCGAGCAGCACCCGATCGCCTTCGAAACGCACGGGCAGGTGCCTGGCCAGGGTGGCGATGGCGGTCTCGTTGCTGGTTTCCAGGCTCAGGCCGGCGTTCAGGGCGGCCAGGGCCGTCACCCGGTACAGCGCGCCGGAATCCAGCAGGTGGTAGCCCAGGCGCTCGGCCAGGCTTGCTGCCAGCGTGCCCTTGCCCGAGGCCGTGGGGCCGTCCACGCAGAGCACGGGCACGGTGCCGGCCACGGGGGTGGTGGCCGAGAACAGGGCCTCGAAATAGTCCGGGAAGGTCTTGGCCACGCATTTCGGGTCCAGGATGCGCACGGGCAGGTGGGCTGGGTTGAAGGCGGCCAGCGAGAAGCACATGGCGACGCGGTGGTCGTCGTAGGTGTGGATGCTGGCGGCCTTCCAGCGGGTGGCCAAGGGCAGGGGCTCGATGCGGATGTAGTCCGCGCCTTCCTCCACCGTGGCGCCGAGCTTGCGCAGCTCCGTGGCCATGGCGGCGATGCGGTCGGTCTCCTTGACGCGCCAGCTCGCGATATTGCGCAGGGTGCTGGGGCCGTCGGCGTAAAGCGCCATCACGGCCAGGGTCATGGCGGCGTCGGGGATGTGGTTGCAGTCCAGATCGATGGCTTTCAGGGGCCAGCTGCCGCGGCTGGTTTCCAGCCAGTTCGGGCCGCCGCTGACGCGCGCGCCCATCTGACGGACTGCGTCGACGAAGCGGATGTCGCCCTGGATCGAGCTTTCGCCCACGCCCTCGATGCGCACGGGCGCCGCCTGGTGGGCTGCGATGGCGCCCAGGGCGATGAAGTAGCTGGCCGAGGAGGCGTCGGCCTCCACGTGCAGCACACCAGGGGATTGGTAACGGCTGCCGGTGGGGATGGTGAAACGCTGCCAACCATCACGGCGCACCTGGATGCCGAAGCGTGCCAGCAGGTTGAGCGTGATCTCGATATAGGGTTTGCTGATCAGTTCGCCCACGACCTCGATCACCAGGTCCTTGCGGGCCACCAGGGGAAGAGCCATGAGCAGGGCGGTGAGGAACTGGCTGGAGACGTCACCGCGTACCTGGATCGGGGCGTCCAGTTTCAGGTCCGGCCGGCCGACGCGCAGCGGGGGGTAGCCCTCCTTGCCGAGGTAGTCGATCGTGCAGCCCAGCGGACGCAGCGCGTCGACGAGGTCGCCAATCGGCCGCTCGTGCATGCGCGGAACGCCCGAAAGCTCGAAGTCGCCGCCGGCGATGGCCAGTGCGGCCGTCAGCGGACGCATGGCTGTGCCGGCATTGCCCATGAAGAACTGGATCGGCGTCGTCGGCAGCCGGCCGGCGATGCCGTCGATCACGACCGTGTGGCCGTCCTGCTGCACGCCGCAGCCCAGCTGGCGCAGTGCGGCCAGCATCACGCGGGTGTCGTCAGAATCGAGCAGGTCGTGTAGCGTCGTGCGGCCTTCGCACAGGGCCGCAAGCAGCAGCACGCGGTTGGAAATGCTCTTGGAGCCGGGCAGGACGACCCGGCCGTGCGCACCGGCCAGCGGCGGCAGATCGAGGAACTCGGTCGCGTACATCGGCCTGTGGGGTGCCTCAGCGGCGGTTCTTGTTCATGCTCCAGTGCGCGCGGGTGTCGCTCGCCTGGGCGATCAGCTCTTCCAGCGCTTCGGCGTTGCCGTTGGAGATCATGAGCTCCAGCGCCTGCAGATTGCGCTGGAAATGCCTGGACTGGGTGAGCAGTTCCTCGCGGTTGGAGATCAGGACGTCGCGCCACATGTGCGGATCGCTGGCCGCGATACGCGTGAAGTCGCGGAAACCCGGGCCGGCGAGCGAGAGGAAGTCCTTGCCCTGGCCCTGGCCGGCAATGGAGTTCATGAGCGCGAAGGCGATCAGATGGGGCAGGTGGCTGACTGCCGCAAACGCCGCATCGTGCGATTCGGGCGTCATCTTGAGCACGCTGCAGCCCAGAGCCGACCAGACGTCGATGGCCTGTTGCACCTGGGTCGCGTGGGTGCGGTCCAGCGGGGTCAGGATGATCTGCTTGCCCGAGTAGAGATCCGGGTCAGCATGCTCCACGCCGGCCACTTCCTTGCCGGCGATAGGGTGGGCCGGCACGAAGGAGCCGACCTGCTCGCGCAGGGCGCGGCGTGCGGCGTCGACGACGTCGCGCTTGGTCGAGCCCACGTCCATCACCAGCATCTGCGGTGTGACCAGGTGCTTGATGGCTTTGAAGGTGGCCTCGGTGGCCGAGACCGGCACGGCAATCAGCACAATGTCGGCGCCTGAGACGGCCAGCAGGGCCGAGGGTGCCTCGACGTCGATCACGCCGAGCTGGCGCGCGCGCTCGGTGGTCGATGGTGATTTGCTGTAGCCGACCACGCGTTTGACCAGACCGGCGCGCTTGAGCGCGAGCGCAAAGGACCCGCCCATGAGGCCGCAACCGATCAGACCAAGTTGTTCAAACATAGTGAGCTGCCGGGCCGCCCCAAGGCGAAATGCGGCCCCCTCGGGGGGCTGCGAATGACACGAAGTGCATGAGCGTGGGGGTCGTCATTGCTATTCAGATACCGGATAGGTGCCCAGAACCTTGTAGAAGGCGCAGAGGGTCTGCAGCTCCTGCAAGGCGGCAGTGACCCGGGGCTCGGAGGTGTGGCCCTGGATGTCGATGTAGAAATAGTATTCCCATTGGCCCGAGCGTGCCGGACGCGATTCGAAGCGGGTCATGGACACACCGTGCTTTTTCAGCGGAACCAGCAGGTCGTGCACCGCGCCGGGGCGATTGGGCACCGAGACGATGAGGCTGACGCAGTCCTTGCCGGAGGCTTCGGGCGCGGGCAGGGTCTGCGGCAGGCAGACCACGGCGAAGCGGGTGCGGTTGTAGGCGTCGTCCTGGATGGCGTGGGCCACCACATGCAGGCCGAACTCGCTGCCCGCGCGTTCGCTCGCGATGCCGGCCCAGGCCGGGTTGGTCGAGGCCAGGCGCGCGCCCTCGGCGTTGCTGGCAGCGGCGTGGCGCTCGGCGTGCGGCAGGTGGGTGTTGAGCCAATGCTGGCACTGGGCCAGGGCCTGGGGGTGGGCGTAGACGGCGGTGATGCCTTCGAGCGAGTCGCTCTGGCGCAGCAGGTTGTGGCGCACCAGCAGGCTGGTTTCGCCGATCACGTGCAGCGGTGAGGTCAGGAAGAGGTCCAGCGAGCGCGAGACCATGCCCTCGGTGGAGTTCTCCATGGGGACCACGCCGTACTGTGCGGCCCCGGCGGCCGTGGCGCGGAAGACCTCGTCGATGCTGCCGCAGGGCATGCGCTCGATGCTGGAGCCGAAGAACTGCAGGGCGGCCTGTTCGCTGAAGGTGCCGGCCGGGCCCAGGTAGGCCACACGCTGCGGTGCTTCCAGGGCGCGGCAGGCCGACATGATCTCGCGCCAGATGCTGGCCACGCTCTCGCGTTTGAGCGGCCCGGTGTTGCCGGTCTGCAGGCTGGCGATGACCTGGGCTTCGCGCTCCGGACGGAAGACGGCAGAGCCCTCGACCTTCTTGATCTCGCCCACCTCGTGGGCCAGACCGGCGCGCTGGTTCAGCAGGGCCAGCAGCTTCTGGTCCAGGTCATCGATCAGGTT
>CAMLNH010000236.1 GCA_946481355.1 uncultured Curvibacter sp. | reverse complement strand
GGCGCAGCACGGTGCGCCTGCTGAGCGAGGACTATTTCCTGGGCAATGGCAACGGGTCTGGCGATGTGCGCTATGCCGCGACCAACCCGGTGCTGGGCCTGACCTGGCATGCGGCCGACACACTCAATCTCTACGCCAACTACGGCAAGGGCTTCGAGACGCCCACGCTGGTGGAAGTGGCCTACCTGGACACGGGGGCCGTCACGCCGGCCTTCAACACCACGCTGGCTGCAGCGCGCAGCCGGCATCTGGAGGCCGGTGCCAAATGGGTGCCGGCACCGGGTAGCCGCGTGGATTTCACGGTCTACGACATCGCGACCACGGACGAGATCGTGATCTCGCGCAGCGCACAGGGCCAGTCGGCCTACAAGAACGCGCCGGGTACCACACGCACGGGCTGGGAGTTGGCGGGCCGCACGCAGCTGAGCCCCCACTGGCGCGCGCTGCTTTCGGCCAATGCCATCGACGCGCGCTACAGCCAGGCCTTCACCAACGGCACGACGCCGGTGGCCGACGGCAACAAGCTGCCAGGGATTCCCCAGCATTTCCTGTTTGGTGAACTGCTGTGGTCCGGCGCGCGGCTGGACGTGGCCAAGCCCACGCGCCTGGGCATGCAGGCCGGGGTGGAGCTGGTGCGCGCCGGCCGCCTCTACGCCAACGACACCAACACCGCGAGTGCCGAGGGCTACGCCATCTGGCACCTCAAGGCCAGCCATGGCTGGGCGCTGGGGCAAGGCAATATCACCGCCTATGCGCGCATCGACAACGTGGGTGACAAGGCCTATGTGGGCTCGGTCATCGTGAACCAGGCGGCAGGCCAGTTCTACGAGCCGGCGCCCGGGCGCAACTGGACGCTGGGCGCGCGGCTGAACGTTCCTTTGTGACGTCAGATGGTGCGCAACATGCGCAGACCGTTGAGGTCGAGCACGCGCAGGCCGCCGTACTCGACCTTGATGAGGTTGAGCTCTTCGAGCGTGGCCAGGGCCTCGTTGACGCGCTGGCGTGACAGGCCCACGAGGTAGGCCAGCTCCTGCTGGGTGATGCGCAGCATCTCGCCCACGCCGGGGTAGAGCACGGGGTTGAAGAGCGCGGCCAGGCTGCGCGCGACGCGCAGGTCGGGGCTGTTGAGGCGGTCGATCTCGCGCGCGGCGATGAACTGGCCCAGGCGTTCGTTGAGCTGGTTCATCACGAAGCGGTTGAAGCCGATGGACTGGTCGAGCAGGCGGTGGAAGCTGTCCACGGGCAGGCCGGCCACCAGGCTTTTGCGCAGGGCCTGGATGTTGTAGCGGTAGGCCTCACGCTTGAGCGCCGTGCCTTCGCCGAACCAGCCGCCGGGCGGCACACCGGTGAAGGTCAGGGACTGGCCGTCGGGATTGCCCGCGCTCATCTTGAGCAGGCCGTCGACCACACCGAACCAGTAGGTCACGGGCCGGCCGATGCGGCAGACCAGGTCGCCGGGCAGGGCTTCGCTGATCTGCAGCTCGCCCACGGCATAGGCACGCTCCTCGGCCGTGAGCCGCGGCAGCCAGGGAATGCCGGCCAGTTCGGATTCGGTGAGCGCGCGGCGGCGTTGATGAAGGCTGGATTCAGTTGTCATGGACAGAGGCAGACAGCGAAGGGCGGGGCGGGTAAGTCCCAGCTAGGGATTGCCCTGAATTGTCGTCGCAACGACAACACAACGTCAAACTCCGTCCTACCATGGACCGCAAGCGCCATGTGACATGGCATGCCGAGTCCACAAGGAAGCAGGATGCAGACGACTTTTCCGCGACTGATGATGCAGCACGCAGCCCAGCGGCCCGAGGCGCCCGCGTTGCGCGAGAAGGAATACGGCATCTGGCAGACCTGGAGCTGGGCGCGCGCAGCCGAGGACGTGAAGCTCATGAGCTGCGGCCTGGCGGCCCTGGGTTTCGAGCCCGGCCAGAACCTGGCCATCGTGGGCGACAACCGGCCGCACCTCTACCTGGCCTTCATCGCGGCGCAGAGCCTGCGCGGCGTGCCCGTGCCCATGTACCAGGACGCGATCGCCAGCGAGATGGCCTTCGTGCTGCAGGACGCTGAGATCCACTTTGCTTTCGCCGAGAACCAGGAGCAGGTAGACAAGCTGCTGGAGCTGCGTGAGAGCCTCAAAGCTCAGGGTGGGGGCCTGCTCAAGCACATCATCTACGGCGACCCGCGCGGCCTGCGCAACTACGACCATGAGGGGCTGATCAGCATCGAGCGCCTGTTCGAGTTCGGCCGCCAGCATGCGCAGCAGCACCCGCAGTTCTACGAGCAGTCGGTGGCCCAGGGCCAGCCCGGCGATGTGTCGGTCATCCTCTACACCTCAGGCACGACGGGGCGGCCCAAGGGCGTGTGCCAGACGCACGAGAGCTTCATCCGCGCCGCGCAGGGCGGCGTGGAGGTGGACGGCCTGGTGCCCGAGGACAACATCATTTCCTATCTGCCGCCGGCCTGGGTGGGCGACCACCTGTTCTCCATCGCCCAGTGGCTGGTGGCGGGCTTCACGATCAACTGCCCGGAGTCGGCCGCCACGGTGAGCATCGACCTGCGCGAGATCGGGCCGAGCTATTACTTCGCACCGCCGCGGGTCTTCGAGGGCATGCTGACTTCGGTCTCCATCCGCATGGAGGACGCGGCGGCTCCGAAGCGCTGGCTGTACCAGCAGTTCATGGCCGTGGCGCGGCGCTGCGGCGCCGAGATCCTGGACGGCAAGCCGGTGCCTGTTGTGGACCGGCTGCTCTACGCGCTGGGCAATGTGCTGGTCTACGGGCCGCTGCGCAATGTGCTGGGCCTGAGTCGCATCCGCGTGGCCTACACGGCGGGCGCGGCCATCGGCCCGGACCTGTTCCGTTTCTACCGGTCGATCGGCATCAACCTCAAGCAGCTCTACGGGCAGACCGAGACCTGTGCCTATGTGTGCATCCAGAAGAACGGCCGCGTCAAGCTCAACAGCGTGGGCGAGGCGGCGCCGGGCATCGAGATCAAGATCGCCGACAACGGCGAGGTGCTGGTCAAGGGCGTCTCCGTGCTCAAGGAGTACTACAAGCGCCCGGACGCCACGGCCGAGGTGATGGATGCCGAGGGCTACTTCCACACGGGGGACGCGGGCCGCATCGACCACGACGGGCACCTGCACATCATCGACCGGGCCAAGGACGTGGGCAAGATGGCCAGCGGCGCGATCTTCGCGCCCAACTACATCGAGAACAAGCTCAAGTTCTTCCCGCAGATCAAGGAGGCGGTGGTCTTCGGCCACGGGCGCGAGCAGGTCTGCGCCTTCCTCAACATCGACTTCGAGGCCGTGGGCAACTGGGCCGAGCGCCAGGGCCTGCCCTACGGCGGCTATGTGGACCTGGCGAGCAAGCCCCAGGTGCTGGACATGCTGGCCGACTGCGTGGCCCAGGTCAACGCCGACCTCGCGGGCGAGGAGGGCATGGCCGACACGCAGATCGCGCGCTTCCTCGTGCTGCACAAGGAGCTGGACCCGGACGACGATGAACTGACCCGCACGCGCAAGGTGCGCCGCGGTTTCATCGGCGACAAGTACCAGGTGTTGATCGACGCGCTCTACAGCGGCCGCAGCGAGCAGTACATCGAGACGCAGGTGAAGTTCGAGGACGGGCGCACGGGCATGGTCTCGGCCACGCTGCCCATCCGCGAGGCAAAACGCTACCCCGCCATGGCCAAGGCCGCCTGAGAGCAGAAGAACGATGAAGCAACGTACCCTGGGCGAGGTCATCCTCGACGTGCAGAACATCTCGCTGGCCTTCGGCGGCGTGAAGGCGCTGACCGACATTTCCTTCAATGTGCGCGAGCACGAGATCCGCGCCATCATCGGCCCCAACGGCGCGGGCAAGAGCTCCATGCTCAACTGCATCAACGGCGTGTACACGCCGCAGCACGGCACCATCACCTTCCGCGGCCAGACCTTCCACCACATGAACAGCCGGCAGGTGGCCGAGATGGGCGTGGCGCGCACCTTCCAGAACCTGGCCCTGTTCAAGGGCATGAGCGTGCTGGACAACATCATGACGGGGCGCAACCTCAAGATCCGCAGCAACATCCTGCTGCAGGCACTGCGCATCGGTCCGGCCGAGCGCGAGGAGATCCGTCACCGCGAATTCGTCGAGCACATCATCGACTTCCTCGAGATCCAGGCCTACCGCAAGACGCCCGTGGGCCAGCTGCCCTACGGCCTGCAAAAGCGCGTGGACCTGGGCCGCGCCCTGGCCATGGAGCCGCAGGTGCTGCTGCTGGACGAGCCCATGGCCGGCATGAATGTGGAAGAGAAGCAGGACATGTGCCGCTTCGTGCTCGACATCAACGACGAGTTCGGGACCACGGTGGTGCTGATCGAGCATGACATGGGCGTGGTGATGGACATCAGCGACCGTGTGGTGGTGCTGGACTACGGCAAGAAGATCGGTGACGGCACACCTGACGAGGTGCGCAACAACGAGGAAGTGATCCGGGCCTATCTGGGCACGAGCCACTGAGGACACAGACATGGCGTTTTTCATCGAAACCCTGCTCAACGGCCTGATGGCCGGCATGCTGTATTCGCTCGTGGCCCTGGGCTTCGTGCTGATCTTCAAGGCCTCGGGCGT
>CAMLNH010000235.1 GCA_946481355.1 uncultured Curvibacter sp. | reverse complement strand
GCCGCCGACCTTCAGCGAGGAAGTGGAAGTGCTGTCGCAGCGCCTCGTGGGCGAGAAGCACCTGGCGCTCAAGCTCAAGCACCAGGGGCAGCCCGTGGACGGCATCTGGTTCGGCCGCACCGAGCCATTGCCGTCGCGCGTGCTGCTGGCCTTCCGGCTCGACGCCGACGAATGGCAAGGGACGCGGCGCGTGCGCTTCCTCGTCGAAGGCGCCGAGGTCTGAACCTTCAGGCCACCTCGACGCGGTTGCGCCCTTCGTCCTTGGCCTTGTAGAGCGCGCGGTCAGCACGCGCCAGCAAGGCGTCGATTTCGGCCTCGTCGGGGCGGTTGGTCGCCACGCCGATGCTCACGGTGATGGGCGGCAGGCCCTCGGCCGGCTCGGCCACACGTGCCAGGATGCGCTCGGCCACGGCGACGGCCTCCTCCTGTGAGGTCTCGGGCAGCAGCAGGACGAACTCCTCGCCGCCGAAGCGTGCCAGCAGGTCGGGCCGACGCAGCAGCCCCGCAATGCGCCGGGAGAAATCCACCAGCACCTGGTCGCCGGTCTGATGGCCATGGGTGTCGTTGATGGCCTTGAAGTGGTCGATGTCGAGCAGCAGCAGGGCCATGCTGCGGCCATGGCGCCGGCAACGTGCCAGCTCCTGCGTGCAGGCGTCCATGAAAACCCGGCGCGTGAGCACCTGGGTCAGCGGGTCGTGCGAAGCGATGTGCTCGAACTCGGCGCGCAGGCGGTCGCCGGCCAGCAGGATCAGCCCCATGCCCAGGGCCAGCAACATCAGGGCATTGGAGCCGACGTAAAGCGACTGCACGCGGGTCGGGGTGAGCAGGCCTTCTTCCTCCAGCGGCATCCAGGCGGAGAAGAAGCGCAAGAGCAGGACCCCGGCGTGCAGCAGCAGGATCACGACCGTGAACCGCGAGGGAAAGGCGCGCGGTGCCTGGCGCCAGATCAGCCAGGCCATGGACAGGAAGATGCCGGCCCACAGCAGGCAAACCAGGATCAGGCGCGCGTTGTAGCTGGGCTCGATCATGGCATACCAGTACAGGAAGGGGGTCAGAACCAGCAGCAGGACGATCCAGCGCGCCCAGGCGGGGCGTCGCCCGAAGAAGCAGGTCAGGCCGGCGTGGTAGAAGATCACGCCCGTCAGGATGGCCAGATTGGCCAGCACGATGGTGACAAAGTCATGCAGCACGCCGCGACCGGCGAACAGCAGCGTGGACAGAAAGACCCAGCCATGCGCCGCGGACCACAACCCCAGGCCCCGGATGCTGCGCGGATAGCTCAGCCGCAGAAAGAACATCATCAAGGCCAGCAGCAGGCCCATGATGCCGCTCATGACCACCAGGGAACGCAGATCCAGCGACGCCATGCTGCAGCTCAGTGCGAAGGCAGGTGGTACGCGTGAGGATGGCGCATGAAGGCATTGTGCCAGCCGATCGCAGTCCTGCAAGCCCCCGCGCGCCGGCCTAAAATGGTCCGCATGAGCGCCATCCTCAACGCCGACCTGCATTGCCATTCCGTGGTCTCGGACGGCACGCTCACGCCCGAGGAACTGGCCGCTCGCGCACGCACCAACGGCGTCGAGCTCTGGGCTCTGACGGACCACGACGAGATCGGCGGCCAGCAACGCGCCATGGCCGCTGCCCGCGCCCAGGGCCTGCCCTACCTCACGGGCACCGAGATCTCCATCACCTTCGCCGGCCAGACCGTGCACATCGTGGGCCTGGGCTTCGATGCCGAGGACGAGCGCATGAAGGCCGGTTTGCGCGCCACACGCGGCGGCCGCGGTGAGCGCGCCCAGGAAATGGCGGCCAGCCTGGCGGCCGTGGGCATCCACGGCGCCTTTGAGGGCGCACTCAGGTACGCCGGCAACCCCGAGCTGATCTCGCGCACGCACTTCGCACGCTGGCTGGTCGAAACCGGCGTCTGCCGCGAGACCAATGAGGTTTTCCGCAAGTACCTGACCGAAGGCAAGCCCGGCTTCGTGCCACACCGCTGGGCCACGCTGCGCGACGCCGTGGACTGGATCAGCAGCGCCGGCGGCGTGGCCGTGATCGCCCACCCGGCGCGCTACAGCTTCAGCCCCACGGAAGAGTACGCGCTGTTCTCCGAGTTCAAGGCCCATGGTGGCCAGGCAGTGGAGGTCGTGACCGGCAGCCACACGGCCGCCGAGTACGTGAAGTACGCCGACATGGCGCGTGAATTCGGCCTGGCCGCCTCGCGCGGCAGCGATTTCCACAGTCCCGACGAATCGCACACCGATCTGGGCGCCCTGCCCTACCTGCCCGGCGAGCTCACCCCCGTGTGGGAGCTGCTGGCAGAGCGCATCCACCAATGACCCCTTACCACCCGCTCAGCGGCATGCTGCTCGCGCTTGCCGCGCTGGCCTGTTTCGCCACGCTCGATACCTCGGCCAAGGTCGTGGCGCTCACCCTGCCGGTGCTGCTGGGGCTGTGGTTCCGCTACATTTTCCAGGCCGTGATCACCACCGCGGTGATGTTCCCGCAGCGCGGGCGCTCGCTCTTTCATACGCAGCGTCTCGGCGCCCAGCTGCTGCGCGGTCTGCTGCTGGCCATCACCAGCCTGTTCACCTTCCTCAGCGTGAAGTACATGCCGGTGGGCGAGTTCACCGCCATCGCCATGATCACCCCGCTGGTGGTCACGCTGCTCGCGGCCACCTTGCTCAGTGAACACGTCTCGCGCCGGCGCTGGGTGCTGGTGGCCGGCGGCTTCGTCGGCACGCTGTTCATCATCCGGCCGGGTGGCGATCTGTTCGGCTGGTTCACCCTGCTGCCGCTGGCCCAGGTGGCCAGCTACTCCGCCTTCCAGATCATCACGGGCAAGCTCGTCAAGACGGAAGACGCCGTGACCATGCACGTCTACACGGGCTGGGTCGGCGCCATCCTGGCCTCGCTGGCCCTGCCCTTCATCTGGGTCACCCCGCAGACCGCCACCGAATGGACGGCGCTCACCCTCATGGGCCTGATGGGCACCATCGGCCACTTCATGCTCATCCTCGCCTTCCGGCGCACACCCGCGACCACGCTCACGCCCCTGCTCTACGCGCAGATCGCCTTTGCCATGCTGGCCGGCTGGATCGTCTTCAACCACGTACCCGACGGCTGGTCGCTCGTGGGCATGGCGCTGATCGCCTTCTGCGGCGCAGCCAGCGCCTGGCTGGCCGTGCGCGAAAGCCGCGTCAAGCTCAAACCCCTGGAAGTCTGATGGCCCAACTTTTCGACGTCCACCCCGAGAACCCGCAGATCCGCCTGCTGAAACAGGCGGCGGCGCTGCTGGAGCAGGGCGGCGTGCTCGCCGTGCCCACCGATTCCAGCTACGCCCTGGTCTGCCACCTCGACGACAAGGCCGCGGCCGACCGCCTGCGCAGCATCCGCCAGGTGGACGACAAGCACCACCTCACCCTGCTGTGTCGTGACCTGTCCGAGCTGGCCAACTACGCACGCGTCGACAACAGGCAGTACCGCCTGCTCAAGGCCGCCACGCCCGGGCCCTGGACCTTCATCCTGGAAGCCACCAAGGAAGTGCCGCGCCGCTTGAGCCATCCCTCGCGCAAGACCATCGGCCTGCGCGTGCCCGAGCACAAGGTGCTGCACGCGCTGCTGGCCCTGCACACGGGCGGGCCGTTGCTGGCCACCACGCTGATTCCCGCGGACGAGAGCGAGCCGCTCAACGACGCGCAGGAGATCCGCGAGCGCTACCAGCACCAGCTGGCCGCGGTCATCGACGCCGGCGCCTGTCCACACCAACCCACCACGGTGATCGACCTCAGCGGCGACCAGCCCGAGGTGCTGCGCCGCGGCCGCGGCGACCCTGCGGACCTGGGCCTCTGAAGCCCTTTTTCCTGTCGGGCGTCTCGGGCCTGCGAGCACTCTGAGACAATTCTCTCTGTGGATACCGCCAACCTGATTCAAACCGTCCTGATCTACGCCCTGCCGGTGCTCTTTGCCATCACCGTGCACGAGGCCGCCCATGGCTATGCCGCCCGCTACTTCGGTGACGACACCGCGGCCATGATGGGGCGCATCACGCTCAACCCGGTCAAGCACATCGACCCCGTGGGCACCATCGCCATGCCGGTGCTGCTCTACTTCGCCACGGCCGGCACCTTCCTCTTCGGCTATGCCAAGCCCGTCCCCGTGCGTTTCGACCGGCTGCGCCATCCCAAGCGCGACATGGTCTGGGTGGCGCTGGCGGGCCCCGGGGCCAATCTGGCCCAGGCCGTGCTGTGGGGCGCGCTGCTCTATGTGCTGATCGGCTCCGGCCTGCAGGAGCGCTTCTTCCTCGAGATGTGCCGCGCCGGCGTGCTGGTGAATGTGGTGATGTTCGCCTTCAACCTCTTTCCGCTGCCGCCGCTGGATGGCGGCCGTATCCTGGTCGGCCTGCTGCCCTGGAAGCAGGCGGCCATGGTCTCGCGCATCGAGCCCTGGGGCTTCTTCATCGTCATGGGTCTGGTCATCGCTGGCGTGGTCAGCACGCTGTGGATGAAGCCCGTGATGGGCCTGACCTACGGCCTGCTCGACATCCTGCTGACCCCGCTTTCCTACCTGATCCGCTGAGACCCCGCCCATGAGCAAGAGCAATGTCCGTGTCCTGACCGGCATCACCACTTCCGGCACGCCGCACCTGGGCAACTAC
>CAMLNH010000234.1 GCA_946481355.1 uncultured Curvibacter sp. | reverse complement strand
GCCATGCGCGGCAGCGGGATCACCACGTCCTCGTTGATCTTGAAGGCGTTGGTGTGCTTGCTGATGGCGGCCGTACGCTTGCGGTCCAGCCAGAATTTCTTGCGCGCGTCGGCGCTGATGGCGATGAAGCCCTCACCGCTGCGCGAGTTGGCGATACGCACCACCTCGCTGGTGGCACGTGCCACGGCGTCGGTATCGTCGCCCACGATGTCGCCGATCAGCACCATCTTGGGCAGGCCGCCGCGCTTGCTCTTGGTGGCATACCCCACGGCGCGCAGGTAGCGGTCGTCCAGATGCTCCAGGCCGGCCAGCAGCACGCCACTGCGCTTCTGCTCGGCAAACATGAAGTCCTTGATCTCGACGATGCTCGGCACCGCGTCGCGTGCATGGCCGAAGAATTCCAGGCAGACCGTGCGCGTGTGCGCCGGCATGCGGTGCACCACCCAGCGCGCGCTGGTGATCAGGCCGTCGCAGCCCTCTTTCTGCACACCGGGCAGGCCGCTGAGGAACTTGTCGGTCACGTCCTTGCCCAGGCCTTCCTTGCGGAAGCTCGGGCCCGGGATGTCCAGGCGTTCGGTCTTCACCAGCTTCTTGCCGTCGGCCTCGAAATACTTGAGCTCGAAGCTGGCCACATCGGCGTCGTGGATCTTGCCCAGGTTGTGGCCGATGCGCGTGACTTCGAGCCAGCCCGCATCGGGCGTGACCATGCGCCAGCTCGCCAGGTTGTCCAGCGCCGTGCCCCAGAGTACGGCCTTCTTGCCGCCGGCGTTCATGGCGATGTTGCCGCCCACGCAGGAGGCCTCGGCGGACGTGGGATCCACGGCGAAGACGAAGCCTGCACGCTCGGCCGCGTCGGCTACGCGCTGCGTGACCACTCCGGCCTCGGTCCAGATCGTCGGCACCTCGCGGTCCAGGCCCGGCAGGCGAACCATTTCCACCTCGGTCATGGCCTCGAGCTTCTCGGTGTTGATCACCGCGCTCTTCCAGGACAGGGGCACCGCGCCGCCCGTGTAGCCCGTGCCGCCGCCGCGTGGGATGATGGTCAGGCCCAGCTCGATGCAGCCTTTGACCAGGCGCGCCATCTCGGCCTCGCTGTCGGGGGTGAGCACGACGAAGGGGTATTCGACGCGCCAGTCGGTCGCGTCCGTCACATGCGAGACACGTGACAGGCCGTCAAATTTGACGTTGTCCTTGGCCGTCAGGCGGCTCAGCACCCGCTGGGCCTTGCGTCGCAAGGCCGCGATCTCGCGGAAGGACAGATCAAACTCTTCCACAGAGCTGCTGGCCGCATCCAGCAGCTCGCCCACGAGAGCGTCGCGCTGCGGATCGGCCTCGGGGGTGCGGCGTTTCTGCACCTCGCCCAGACGGTGGTGCAAGGCTTCGACCAGCAGGCTGCGTCGCTTGGGGTTGTCGAGCAGGTCGTCCTGCAGATAGGGGTTGCGCTGCACCACCCAGATATCGCCCAGCACCTCGTAGAGCATGCGGGCGGAGCGGCCCGTGCGACGCTCCTCGCGTAACTGGTTCAGCACCTCCCAGGCGCGGGCGCCGAGCAGGCGCATGACGATCTCGCGGTCGGAGAAGGAGGTGTAGTTGTAGGGGATTTCGCGGATGCGCTCGTGGCCGTGCGGCGCCTGGCCGGCGGTGTCCACAAATTGGTCTAGCGGAGTCGGTGCGTTCATGGAAACCTGATATTTCAGCCAGAACACCGGCTGAGGCCAGATGTTACCGCAGTGCAACATGGGCGGAACGCCCCCCGGTATAGCCCCTTATGGAAACCCCGAATCCCCAACCCGCCGTCATGCGGGCTTAATCGCTTTGTCACATTTCAGGCCTAGCCTGTCGGAATCATTCATCAGGAGAATCCATGAAACTCAGCGCCAAATTGACCGCAGCCGCCCTCTCGGCCCTGCTGCTCGCTCCCGCCGCACAGGCCCAGACCGAGATTCAATGGTGGCATTCCATGACCGGCGGCCTGAACGACTGGGTCATCGACCTGGCCAACGGCTTCAATGCCAGCCAGAAGGAATTCAAGGTCGTGCCGACCTACAAGGGCACGTACGACGAGTCCATGACCGCCTCCATCGCCGCCTTCCGCGCCGGCAACGCCCCGCACATCCTGCAGGTGTTCGAAGTGGGAACGGCCACCATGATGGCGGCCAAGGGCGCCGTGGTACCGGTCGGCAAGGTGCTGGCCGACGCCGGCTACAAGTTCGATCCCAAGGCCTATATCCCCGCCGTGGTGGGCTTCTACACCGCGCCCAACGGCCAGATGCTGAGCTTTCCTCTCAACAGCTCGACCACTGTGCTGAACTACAACAAGGACATGTTCCGCGCCGCCGGCCTGGACCCGAACAAGCCGCCGCAGACCTGGCCCGAGCTGGTGCTGGCTGCGGCCAAGCTCAAGGCCTCGGGCGTCGCCTGCCCCTTCACCACCAGCTGGCAGACCTGGACCCAGCTGGAGAGCTTCTCCACCTGGCACAACACGCTGTTCGCCACCCAGAACAACGGTTTCGGCGGCACCTCGGCACGCCTGGCCTTCAACAGCCCGCTGCACGTGCGCCACATCGAGAACCTGGCCAACATGTCCAAGCAGGGCCTGTTCCACTACCGCGGCCGCGGCAACAAGGGGGACGCGCCCTTCTACTCGGGTGAATGCGCCATGGCCACGGCCAGCTCGTCCACCTACGCGAGCATCAAGAAGAACGCGAAGTTCGATTTCGGCATTGCGCCCCTGCCCTACTACCCCGACGTGGCCGGTGCCCCGCAGAACACGGTCATCGGTGGCGCCTCGCTGTGGGTCATGGCAGGCAAGAAGCCGGCCGAATACAAGGGCGTGGCCAATTTCTTCAACTACCTGACCAGCGTGGAAATCCAGGCCAAAAGTCACCAGACCACCGGTTACCTGCCGGTCACGCTGGCCTCGTTCCAGTTGACCGAAAAGTCAGGCTTCTACAAGCAGAACCCGGGCACGGACACCGCCGTCAACCAGATGATCCGCAAGACCACGGACAAGTCCCGCGGCATCCGCCTGGGCAACTTCGTGCAGATCCGCGCCATCATGGAAGAAGAACTGGAACAGGTCTGGGCCGGCAAGAAGTCCGCCAAGGAAGCGCTGGACACCGCGGTCAAGCGCGGCAACGAACAGCTGGAGCGCTTCGAAAAAGCCAACAAAGGCTGATCAGGGCAGGGCCCTGACCAGCGGGCCGTCCTGACGGCTCCCCTCTCACCCCACCCCCGCCAGGCGGGGGTGGGTTTTTGGTTTCTGCTTAACGCACAATCGCGGCATGGAAAAACGCGTACGCTTTCACAGCTGGTGGCTGCCCTGGGTGCTGCTGGCCCCACAGGTGGTGGTCATCGCCGTCTTCTTTTTCTGGCCCGCGGCCCAGGCCCTGGTGCAGTCCCTGCAGCAGCAGGACGCCTTCGGCACCTCCATCGAATGGGTCGGCCTGGAGAACTTCCGCCGGCTCTGGGCCGACGACAGCTATCTGGCCTCCTTCAAGACCACGGCCATCTTCTCCGTGCTGGTTGCCGGCCTGGGTCTGACCCTGTCGCTGGCGCTGGCGGTCTTTGCCGACCGTGTGTTGCGCGGCTCCTCGCTCTACAAGACCCTGTTGATCTGGCCCTACGCTGTCGCGCCCGCCGTGGCCGGCGTGCTCTGGCTCTTCATGTTCGCCCCATCCATCGGCATCGTGAGCTTTGCGCTGCGCCAGATGGGCTTTGAGTGGAACCATCTGCTCAACAGCGGCCAGACCATGACGCTGATTGTCTTCGCCGCGGTCTGGAAGCAGATCTCCTACAATTTCCTCTTCTTCTTGGCCGGCCTGCAGTCCATCCCCAAGAGCCTGATCGAGGCCGCCGCCATCGACGGCGCGGGCCCCTGGCGCCGTTTCTGGACGGTCGTCTTCCCCCTGCTCTCGCCGACCACCTTCTTCCTGCTGGTCATCAACGTGGTCTACGCCTTCTTCGACACCTTCGCTATCGTCGACGCGGCGACCGAAGGCGGCCCCGGCAAGGACACGGCCATCCTGGTCTACAAGGTTTACTACGACGGCTTCAAGGCCCTGGACCTGGGCGGCTCGGCCGCGCAGTCGGTGGTGCTCATGGCCATCGTTATCGCGCTGACCGTGGTGCAGTTCCGTTTCGTCGAGAAGAAGGTCAATTACTGACACCGCACCATGGTTGAACGTCGCCCCCTCGCCACTGCGATCTCGCATCTCGTCCTCATCCTGGGCGTGATCATCATCGCGTTTCCGCTCTACATCACTTTCGTCGCCTCCACGCATACCGCGCAGGACATCGTGCAGGTGCCCATGCCGCTGCTGCCCGGCCCCCATCTGGTGGAGAACTACACGGCCGCCATCATGGGCACCAGCGGCAGCGCGGCCTCCACCGCCCCGGTCGGACGCATGATGACCGTCAGCCTGGTCATGGCCCTGGTCATTGCCCTGGGCAAGATCGCCATCTCCCTGCTCTCGGCCTTCGCCATCGTCTACTTCCGCTTCCCGGGCCGGCAGTTCTTCTTCTGGGCCATCTTCGTCACGCTGATGCTGCCGGTAGAGGTGCGCATCGGCCCGACCTACCAGGTCGTCTCCGATCTGGGCATGCTCAACAGCTACGCCGGCCTGACCGTGCCGCTGATCGCCTCGGCCACCGCCACCTTCCTGTTCCGCCAGTTCTTCC
>CAMLNH010000233.1 GCA_946481355.1 uncultured Curvibacter sp. | reverse complement strand
CAGGCCGGCATCATGGCCGTGCGCGCCATGCCCGACGAACTGCGCCAGGTGGACCGCTTCCTCAAGGCCACGCAGGTGGCGGTGGAACGTCAGGTCATGCTGGAAGCCAAGATCGTGGAGGTCGAGCTCAACGAGGGCCAGCAGAGCGGCATCAACTGGGGCGCTTTCAGCTCATCGGGCAACCGTGGCATCGGTGTGGTCGGCGGTGGGGTCACGAGCAGCAACGCGCTCCTGTCCACTGTGCAGCCTGCAGCCGGGGTCAACCCGGTGCCCGTGCCATCCATTGCGTCTGGTGGCGGCATCTTCGGTCTGGCGCTTCAGACCAGCCAGTTTGGCACGGTGATGGGCTTTCTCGAATCCCAGGGCGATGTCCAGACCCTGTCCAGCCCGCGCGTGGCCACGCTCAACAACCAGAAGGCCGTGCTCAAGGTCGGCAACGACGACTACTTCGTGACCAACGTCACGGGCGGTACGACCACGAGCAGCGGTGTGGTCGGCGTGGCCGGCAGCACGACCCTGCCCACGCTGACGCTCACCCCCTTCTTCTCGGGCATCGCGCTGGACGTGACGCCGCAGATCGATGACGCCAGCGGCATCATGCTGCACATCCATCCTGCCGTGACCTCGGTGACTGAAAAAACCAAGCAGGTCGATCTGGGTGATATCGGGACCTATCGCCTGCCGCTGGCCTCGAGCACGGTCAACGAGACCGACACCATGGTGCGCCTGCAGGACGGCAACATCGCGGCCATCGGTGGCCTGATGCAGCAGTCGTCCAGCCGAAGCGCCTCGGGCGTGCCGGGGACCACGGGCGAGGGCAACCCCTTCGGCGTGCTGCTGGGCAACCGCGCGAGCGCGGCGCGCAAGAAGGAGATCGTGGTGCTCATCAAGCCCACCATCATCCGATCGCCTCAGGACTGGGAGGCCATCACCGAGCGCTCGCGCGCGGCGCTGGAGGATATCGACGCCTCGCGCCGCAAGGTGATCCGGATCGATGGCTCGGTGCAGGAGGCGCCCGCGAAACCCGCGGCAAGGTAAGTGGTGATGTACCTGCGGCACTTTTCCCTGCGTGAGCTGCCGTTCTCCATCACGCCCGACCCCGCATTCTTCTACCCGCACGAGGGCGCGCAGGCCGCGCTCAACACCCTGCTGATCGCCCTGCGCAGTGGCGAGGGCTTTCTCAAGATCGTGGGGGAGGTGGGCTGCGGCAAGACCCTGCTGTGCCGCCAGCTGCTGCGTGCGCTGCAGGACGACTTCGTCACGGCCTATATCCCCAATCCCGACATGGGGCCGGACGATCTGCTCATGGCCCTGGCGCAGGAACTCAACGTCACGCTGGTGCCGCCGCTGTCTCGGCACCAGGTGCTCGCGCGCCTGCAGGAGGTCTTGCTGCGCCATGCCGAGGCCGGCCGGCCGGTGCTGGTGTGCATCGACGAAGCCCAGGCCACGCGCATGGCCACGCTGGAGAGCCTGCGCCTGCTCTCCAACCTGGAAACCGAAAAGCGCAAGCTGCTGCAGATCGTGCTCTTCGGCCAGCCCGAACTCGACGAGATACTGGCCCGGCCGCAGATCCGCCAGCTGTTGCAGCGCATCACCTTCAGCGAGTACCTCGGCGGCATGCGGCCCGAACGAGTCGGTCCCTACCTGACGCACCGTCTGGCGGTGGCCGCCGAGGACGGGTTGACCGACATCCGCGTCTTCGAACCCGAAGCCGCCGCCGCGCTGGCGCGCTACAGCCGTGGTGTGCCTCGCCTGCTCAATGTGCTGGCGCACAAATGCCTGCTGCTGGCTTTTGGCGAGAATGTACGGCGCGTGCAGGTGCGCCATGTCGAGCTGGCTGTTGCGGATACGCCGGGCGTTGCCATGCCACGCCAACGCTGGTGGCAGCGCCTGCGCTGGGGTGCGGGTGCACCGACCACCAAGACAGGGGAAATGTCGTGAGCGTCATCAACAAGATGCTGCGTGACCTCGATGCACGCCGCGGCGAGGCCCGCCTGCCCGATCTGCCGCAAGGTGCCATTCCGGCGGCCATGGACGGCACGGCCAGCGTGGGCGTTCCCACCGGGCAGCGCGCGCGCCGCTGGGGATGGGGGCTGGCGGTGCTCGTGCTGTGCGCCGGTGCGCTGGCCTGGTACCTGCACGCCACGCAGGCCGTGGTTCCGCCGCCCTTGCAGGCCGTGGCTCCCATGGCCGCTCCTCCGGCTGCTGTGCCCGCGGCGGCCGATGCTGCGCCCGTAGCGGATACGTCAGCGCAGTCATCGGCTCCACAGGCGCCTGCGCAGGAGTCGCCCGAGCCAGCACCAGAGCCGCTGCAGGCATCTCCGGCAGAGCCGCCGTCCGCGAGTGAACCGCAGGTAGCGGCTGAGCCTGCGCCTGCGCGCAAGCCGCGGCGCCGCAGCGAGGCGGCCGAGACAGCGCAGACGCCGCCTGCCACCGAACGTCCGCGCAACCGCAGCCGGACCGCTGCGCCGGTGCCGCCGGCCGCTGCAGCAGCGCCCGCAAGTGCGGCGACGATGGCGGCCGATGTCCCTTCGCCTGCGGCAGCCCAGCGTCGCCAGTCCGCGGCCCAGGAAACGCTGGCCCAGGCCCAGTCCTTGTGGAGCGCAGGATCGCGCGAGGCCGCACTGCAACTCGTGCAGGACGCCGTGGCAGTGGCCGAACGTGCGCAGCCTGTGGATGCAGCCCTGCTTGCGCAGTTGGTGCGTGAGCAGGTGCGCATGGAGCTGGCGCTCGGGCGCCCAGGCCCGGTGCTGGCGGTGCTGACGCGACTGGAGCCCGCCTTGTCGGGGCAGGCCGATCTCTGGGCCGTGCGTGGCAATGCGGCGCAACGCCTGGGTCGGCACCAGGAGTCGGTGCAGGCCTATCTGGCGGCCTTGCAGCTGCGCCCCGGGGAACCGCGCTGGATGCTCGGGGCGGCCGTCTCCCTGGCGGCCCTGGGGCAGCTCGAAGCCGCGGCACGACAGGCCGAGCAGGCCCGTGCGCTTGGACCGGTCAGTCCCGAGGTGCTGACCTATCTGCGACAGGCCGGCGTTCCGCTGCGCTGACGGCACTGCAACGACGGGGGGAGTGGCGGCACGCCGCTAGAATGGGTCCGGGCTGCAGCGCGATGCGCGGGCTCTCACACTGATCATGCTCAAGCGCATCCGCGTCGAACAACTACAGTTGGGAATGCACATCAAGGAGTTCTGCGGCTCCTGGATGGAGCACCCTTTCTGGCGCAGCCGTTTCGTGCTCAAGGATCCCAAGGATCTGGAGCGCATCCTGGCCAGCAGCATCCAGGAAGTCTGGATCGACAGCAGCAAGGGGCTGGATGTGCCGGCGGGCGTGAGTGCCGTGTCCGTTGCCGAGTCCGAGGCCCAGGTGGAGCAGGAGCTGCAGGTGGCGGCGCAGGCCCAGCGCCAGACCGGTTCGGTGAGCGTGGCCGTCGAGCTCGAGCGCGCAGCGCAGATCTGTCGCCAGTCCAAGCAGGCGGTGGTGTCCATGTTCCAGGAAGCGCGCATGGGCAGGACGGTGGATGCTGCTGGGGCCCAGCGGCTCGTCGATGAAATTTCGGATTCCGTCGCGCGCAATGCCAGTGCCCTCATCAGCCTGGCGCGCCTGAAGACGGCCGATGACTATACCTATATGCATTCCGTGGCCGTCTGCGCCATGATGATTGCGCTGGCGCGCCAGCTGGGGCTGGACGAAGCGCAGACGCGTTCGGCCGGTGTGGCCGGCCTGCTGCACGATCTGGGCAAGGCGCGCATGCCCATGGACGTGCTCAACAAGCCGGGCAAGCTCACGGAGGCCGAGTTCGGCATCATGAAGAGCCACCCGGTCGAGGGGCACCAGATGCTGCTGGCCGTGGGCAATGTGGACCCGATCGCGCTCGACGTCTGCCTGCACCATCACGAGAAGACCGATGGCTCGGGTTATCCCAAAGGACTCAAGGACACCGAGATCAGCCTCTTTGCCAAGATGGGCGCGGTCTGCGATGTCTACGATGCCATCACCTCCAACCGGCCCTACAAGGCCGGCTGGGACCCGGCCGAGTCGCTGCGCAAGATGGCCGAGTGGGCCAAGGGCCATTTCGACCACCAGGTGTTCCAGGCCTTCGTCAAGAGCCTGGGCATCTACCCCATCGGCTCGCTGGTGCGTCTGGGCTCGGGGCGCCTGGCCGTGGTGGTGGAGCAGTCGAGCCGCTCGCTGACCATGCCCCTGGTCAAGGTCTTCTACTCGACCAAGTCCGATCTGCGCATCCCGCCCGAACTCATTGACCTCTCGGCGCCGAACTGCAGCGACAAGATCGCCGGCCGCGAGGACCCGGCCCAATGGAAATTCCCGGACCTCAATGAGCTCTGGTCGGGTCTGCCGAACCAGTCCTGGTAAGCGGCCGCGCCGGAGGGCCCTCTAGCGGCGCTGGTACTGCGTGGCGCCGAACATCATTTCGCGCGCCTTGTCGTCCACCAGGGGTTTGCGCTGGTCGGCCAGTACCTGAACGCCGCGCATCACGGCAGGACGTGCGGTCAGTTCATCAAACCATTTTTTGAGGGATGGGTAGTCGGCCCAGTCTATGCCCTGGTTCTGCCAGCTGCGCAGCCAGGGGTAGATGGCGATGTCGGCAATCGTGTACTCATCGCCCGCGATATAGCGGTGGGTGGCGAGCCGCCTGTCCATCACGCCGTAGAGGCGTTTGGCTTC
>CAMLNH010000232.1 GCA_946481355.1 uncultured Curvibacter sp. | reverse complement strand
CAGGCCAGCAGGAGGCCGGCGGCCACGCCGTCGAGGTGGTCCTTGCGCTGACGCATCGGAAGATCAGAGCGGATGCTCGGCGTAGAACTGCCCGCCGTGGAAGAGCAGGGGCGAGGCGTCGGGTCGGTGCATGCAGCGTTCGACTTCGCCGACGAAGATCACGTGGTCGCCTTCCTCGTAGCGGCTGCGGTTGTAGCATTCGAAGGTGGCGGCTGCACCGGCCAGCAACGGGGCCCCGGCCATGCCGGCACTGTGGGCCACGCCGGCCCAGCGGTCCACGCCCTTGGCGGCAAAGCGCAGCGCGAGCGCCTGCTGGTCGGCCGCCAGCACATTGATGGCGTAGTGTGAACCGGCACTGAACACGGCCATGGAGCCGGCGGCGCGCGCCAGACTCCAGAGCACCAGCGGCGGTGTCAGCGAGACCGAGTTGAAGGAGTTGGCCGTCAGGCCCACGAGCTTGCCGTTGGCCGCGCGCGCGGTGACGATGGTGACCCCGGTGGCGAACATGCCCAGGGCGGAGCGGAACTCGGTGGGTGTGAAGCTGGGCGCCTGGGCGCGCCGCGCCGGGGGGGAAACGGACATGCCGGCAATGTACATGAAACGTATGGCCATGACGGTGCCGGGGCGCATGGCGGCCGTACAGCGCAATAGAATGGACCGATGCGTTTCTGGAAAAGCCTGGTGGCCGGCGTCGCGGCGTTGACGTTCACGCTGGATGGGGCCGCCAATGACCGTGCCTGCGGCGAGTTTTTTTCGCGTCTGCCCAATGTGAGCTGGGCCTTGTGCCAGGCGGCCCAGCTGCAGGCCGGTGCGGGCCGCAGCGTGCGCGGCCGTACGATCTATGTGCGCGATGTGCAGCCCGTGACGCCGCGCCTGCGCGTGCTGGTGATCGGCGGCATCCATGGGGATGAGCTCTCCTCGGCTGCGGTGGCGCTGCACTGGATCCGCCTGGCCCAGGCCGAGTCCGAGCAGGTGCACTGGCGTTTCATCCCCGCACTCAACCCGGACGGCCTGTTCGATCAGCCGGCGCGCCGCGTCAACGCCAATGGCGTGGACCTCAACCGCAATTTCCCTACGCCCAACTGGGAGCGTGACGCTACCCATTACTGGGAGGTGCGCACGCGCAAGGATCCGCGGCGTTTCCCGGGGCGCCAACCATTGAGCGAGCCCGAGACCCGTTTTCTGCACGACGAGATGATGCGTTTCCGGCCCAATCTCATCGTCAGCATCCACGCGCCCTACGGCATCCTCGACTTTGACGGGCCCACGACACCGCCACGTCGCCTGGGCCGCCTCTACCTGGACCAGCTGGGGGTTTTCCCGGGCTCACTGGGAAATTACGGGGGTGTGCACAAGGGCATGCCTGTGGTAACGATCGAACTTCCGAGCGCGCGCCTGACGCCGCGCAATGTGGAGATCCAGCGCATGTGGACCGATCTGCGGGAGTGGATGGGGGTCACGCTGGCCGGAGGCGGTGACGAGCTTGCAGCCGAGCCTGTGCGCCGGTGAGACGACAAGAAGGAGACCGCATGCTGGAACAGAAGAATTTTCGCAAGATCGCTTGTGCCGAGTGCGCCGCCGGTGCTGGTCTGGGCTTTGATTTTGCGATGGCCTTCCAGCCCATCGTTGATGCGGGCCAGCGCACGGTCTATGCCCAGGAGGCGCTGGCCCGCGGCCCGCAGGGCCAGCCGGCTGGCGAGGTGTTTCGCCACGTCACCGAGGACAACCGCTACGCCTTTGATCAGGCCTGCCGCGTCAAGGCCATCCAGCAGGCAGCCGAGCTGCAGGTTGATTCCTACATCAGCATCAACTTCATGCCCAATGCGGTGTACCGGCCCGAGTTGTGCATCCGTACCACCATCGAGGCGGCCGAGACCTATGGTTTCCCGATCCGGCAGATCATTTTCGAGTTCACGGAAAACGAGTACATCACCGACCTGAGCCATGTGCGCGAGATCGTGCGCCACTACAAGGAGCGAGGCTTCCTCACGGCACTGGACGACTTCGGTGCGGGCTACGCCGGCCTGAACCTGCTGGCCGACATCGGGACCGACCTGATCAAGCTCGACATGGCCCTGGTCCGGGGCATCAACACCGACCGGCGCCGCCAGGCAGTTGTGCGGGCCGTGATGTCCCTGTGCCATGAACTGGGCACACGGGTGATCGCCGAAGGCATAGAAACGCGCGAGGAATTCCTCGCGCTAGGCGATCTGGGGGTGGAGCTGTTCCAGGGGTATTACTTCGCCCGGCCCGCGTTTCGCGCATTGGCCGGGCTACCCGCAGCGGCCGTCTACGACCGCTGAGGCAGGTGCCGGTCAGCGCACCAGCAGCACAGGCACGCCGCAGTGGGCAATGACCTGGGTGGCGACCGAACCCATCACGAGATTGCCCAGGGCGCCGTGGCCGTGCGAGCCCATGACCAGCAGGTCGTACTTGCCGGATTCGGCGACCTTGGCGATGGTTTCGCCGGCGTGGCCCACCTTCCAGCTGCTCTTGGCGTCAATGCCGTGGCGCGCCAGGAACTTGGACACCGGGCCCAGCACCTTTTCGGACTCTTCGGAGTAGTACTTCTCCACGACCTCCTTGCCAACGGCGGCACGCGCGCGGGGCGGCAGTGCGGGCTGCACCGTCAGGATGGTGTAGCTGTTGTCGGCGCCGAACAGGCCTTCGTGGGTGGCCAGGTAGGCCAGCATCTTCTTGGTGTATTCGCTGCCGTCGACGGCCAGAAGAATCTTCATGGAGAGGTCCTTTCTTGTCTCTGTGACTTTGGAGTGTATCGGCGCGATCGTAGGGGCGATTGACCGAGGTCAAAAAGAAGGGGTTTTACGTATCCCGCTGTTGCGGCTGACGCGACAGCACCTCGCGCAGCCAGGCGTGTGCACCGCTGTGTTGCAGGCGGCGGTGCCAGAGGGCGTCGACGTGCACGGCCGGCACGGCGAAGGGCAGTTCGCGCAGCACGAGCTGGTCGGCAATGCCGGTGACGCTGACGAAGTGGCGCGGCAACACCGTGAGCAGATCCGAGCCGGCCACCACGCGCCCGGCGGTGAAGAACTGGTTGACGGTCAGCACGATCTGTCGCTGTCGGCCCAGGCCAGCCAGCGCCTCGTCGATGAAACCGTAGGGCCGGCCCGAGAAACTCACCAGCAGGTGGCGTGCGGCGCAATAGCGGTCCAGCGTGAGTTCCTCGCCAGCCAGCGGGTGGTCGCGTCGCATCACGCAGACATAGCGGGTCAGGTAGAGGCGCTGGTGTTCGAAGGGCACGGTCTCCCCGGCCTGCGCCTGGGCGGTCAGGCCGGCCATCACTGCGGGGAAATAGCCGATGGCCAGATCGGCGGCCTCTTCGTCCAGCAGACGGCGCGGGTCGCGCGTGGTCAGCGGCACGACGCGGATGGTCACGCCCGGTGCCTCATGGTCCAGGGCCTGGACCAGCCCGGGGATGAGTTCGGCGGCCGTGGCGTCGGCCATGGCCAGCACAAAGGTGGTGTTGGCCTCGGCGGGCACGAAACTGCCGGGCGCCAGGGTCTCCTGCAGCTGGCGCAAGGCCAGTTGCACCGTGGGCCACAGGGCCAAGGCGCGCGGCGTCGGCTCCAGGCCTTGGCCGCTGCGGCGCAGGAGCTCGTCGTCCAGCGCCTCGCGCAGGCGGCGCAAGGCATTGCTCACGGCTGGCTGTGTGAGCGCCAGCTTGCGTGCTGCCTTTGTTAGGCTGCGCTCGGTCATCACCTCGTTGAAAACCCGCAGCAGGTTCAGGTCCAGGGTGCGAAAGTTCAGTCCGGCCATAGCGCTTTATACATCACTGGTGTGAATATTAACTATCAGAAATATAAAGTTGAGTCACACTAGTGAAAACCCTAACATTCATCCATCGCAGCAAATCATCACTTCTGGAGGTTCACATGAGCAACAGTTTCGTCCACCTTGAGTATTCGACCAGCCACCCTGGCGTGGAGCGCTTTGAGCGCATGGTCACTGTCGCTGACGGCCTGCGCAAGGGCTGGACGGCGACCCGCGGTCTGGCGGGCCTGCTGCTGGCTGCCATGGTGGCCACCCTGGTGGTGGTGGCTGACCAGCTGATGGACACCTTGGCCGACGGCCATCTGATGGCGGCCTGGCTGCTGATGTGGGTGATCGGCTTCAGCGCCATGGCCCTGCTGGCCCCGACGGCCCGTGGCCTGGCGGCCCGTGTGATGACCGGTCTCGATGGTTGGTCCCAGAATGTGGCGCGCCGTCGTGCCGACGAGCGTCTGTGGGATCTGGCCCGCAAGGACTCGCGCGTGATGGCTGATATCCAGGCCGCTGCCAGCCGTGCCGAAGATGAGCAGACCGGTGGTACTGGTGGCGATGCCGGTTCCAGCGAGCCCGCGACCCGCGTGCTGCGCCCCGAGATCGCGGCGCGCCTGAAGCGTCTGAGCCGCCGCATCTGGAACGAATAAGCCCCACTGCTGCGTTCATGCCTAAAAGCCACCGCATGCGGTGGCTTTTTCTTTGTGCAGACTTTCCTGAACCGGCCAGTCTGCAGGACAATAGGCCCATGTGCAGTGGTGCGGCGCCACAGCGGCTGTCCAGAACGGTCGTTGCCGCAAGCGATACAGAGTCATCACAGAGTGCCTTCACCCTTCAATCGAACCCTGTTCACACAGATGCCGCCGAGCATCGTGATCACCGAGCCCGTCCCGCGCTGGAGGGT
>CAMLNH010000231.1 GCA_946481355.1 uncultured Curvibacter sp. | reverse complement strand
AGCTCCTGTCTGCACTGGACGACGCCACCGTGGATACGCTGGCCACGGCCATCGAGCGCCTGCACGCCAAGGCGCAGGAACTGAACCTGGCGCTGGTCACCGACGTGAGCACCGGGCGCTGGCAAGGCGGCACACGGCGCGTGCCGAAAACGCGCGCAGCCCCCTAGGCTCGCTCAACACTGGATCGGGTTGCGGCAGAACTTCTCCAGCTCCCGCACCGCGGCCTTGCTGGCCACCTGGTTCTTCGCCTTCGGCCCCACGTCCAGGCTGAGCTTGAACTCGTACTTCTTGAAGAACTCGTCAAAGAGCTCGCCGCCCAGCGTGGCGTAGGCCGTCAGGGTGTCGGCCTGGGGGTCGTGTTCCAGCAGCACGGCGCACAGGGGCTGCTCGGCCGGGCCATTGAGTACGCGGGCGCCCTGGGCCGGGTCGTACTGGCTGTGTTCGGCGCAGCAGTGGATCAGGTTGTCGGCCACGCCCTTCTTGGCCTTGCTCTTGCGAAAGCTGATGAAACTCACCTGCTCCGTGGGGTACACCAGCTGGTGCGCGCAGATGGCGCTGAAGGCCACAAGGTTGCGCTGCGGCCCCACGCCGCCGGGCCAGGTGTAGCTGTCCTTGCGCTTGGTGCTCAAGGGCTGCGGGGCGGCGGGTTTGTCGAGCTTGAGCAGGAAGACCGGCGTGGCCTCGTAGGGGTAGTGGAAGACGTAATTGGTCTGCGCCTTGAGCTGGCTGGCCTTGATGGGGTCGCCGAACTCGTTGGTCAGCAGCACACGGGCGTAGTTGCGGGGCTTGGCATCGGCCGCGAAGGACGGCAGGGCGACGGCGGCCGTGAGGCACGCAACGCTGGTGGAACAGGTTTCGACGAACTGGCGGCGGTCCATGCGGGCACCTCACACATGCAGCACGTCCGGCGGGATGGCCGGATACAGCTCAATCTATCGACGCGCCCCGGACGCGTCAAGCGCGGGGATATCCGGATTCAGGGGCGGCGCGATTCGCGTCGCGCGATCCACAGCGTGGAGCCCGCGATGATGACGCCGCCGATCAGCGAGTGGCTGGTGGGCACGTCGGCAAAGACCAGCCAGCCCAGGGCCGCCGCCCAAAGCAGGTCCAGGAACTTGACGGACTGCGTGGCCGAGATGTCGGCCACGGCGTAGGAGCGCATCAGCAGGTAGTGCGCCCCGCTGCCCAGCAGGCCGCAGAGCACATAGCCCGCCCACTGCGCGCCCGAGACGGGCTGCCAGACGACCAGGGCCAGCGGCAGGCTCAGCAGGGTGACGGTGATGGACTGCCAGAGCACGATGACGCCGGCCGATTCGTAGCGCGTGAGCGCCTTGCTGATCAGGAAAGAGGCCGCGAACATGGGCGCCGTGGACAGCATGACCAGGTTCCACCAGCCGCCCTGCCCGGTCAGATTGGGGCCGACGACGATGAGCACACCGGCAAAGCCGATGCCCGCGGCCAGCCAGCGCTCCCAGCGCATGGGCTCGCGCAGGAAGAGCCAGGCGCCGATCATGATGAAGATGGGCGTGGTGAAGCCCATGGCCGTGGTGTCGGACAGGGAGATGTGCGGAATGGCCGTGAACCAGATGGCCAGGGCCGTGGTGTGGACCACGCCGCGCACGAACTGGCCCTTGATGTCGCGCGGCATCCAGGCGGCCAGCCCGCCGCGCAGCACCAGCGGCAACAGCACGAGCACGCCGCAGAGGTAGCGCAGAAACTGCGACTGCATGGGCGGCAGCTGGGTGGTGAGGTAGCGCGTGGTGGTGTTGAGCAGCACGAAGCACAGGCCGGCCGCGACCGACCAGAGCAGGCCCTTGACGGTGTCGTCCAGCCGGTGCGCGCGATGCCGGGTGAGGTCCAGACGCCGCCGCCAGGGGCTGCGGTGGGGTTTCTTGGACGGAACGCGGACGCGCATAGACCACGAGTTTAGTACGTGGACTTATTTTCTGCCGTCGCCCGCGGGACGAGCGGCCGGCCCGTCGCGTCTCAGCCTGGGCCGAAGCGCGAGTGGGGGTTGCTGGCGTCGCGCGCGGGGCGATCCACCTCGGGCAGGCGCAGCAGCTGCAGATCGGCCAGTGAGGAATACAAGGGCGCGCTGATCAGGCGTGAGATGCCGCTGGCCACCAGGGCGCAGGCCATGAGCGTGAGCACCAGGGCATGGCCGTCCACCATCTCCATCACGATGATGAAGGCCGTCATCGGTGCCTGGGTCACGGCGGCCAGAAAGCCCACCATGCCCAGCGCGATCAGCGTGGTGCGGTCCGGGTGGGCCATGAGCACGGCGATGTCATGCCCCAGCCCGCCACCGATGGCCAGCGAAGGCGCGAAGATGCCCGCGGGCACGCCGGCCCAGGCCGTGAGCCAGGTGGCGATGAACTTGAGCGGCATGTAGAGCAGCGAGCTCTCGTGCGAGGCGCCTTCGAGGATGGCGCGCGTGGTGGTGGTGCCGCTGCCGAAGGTGGCGCCCAGGCTGACCACGCCGATCACGGCCACGGCCAGCCCGCAGACAGCGGCGAAACGCACGGGGTAGCGGCGGCGCCAGTTGGAAAAACGGTCCTTGCCCAGGCCCGAGAGCGAGACCACGAGCAGACGCGCGAACAGCCCGCCGGCCAACCCGCAGCACACGGCCACCAGCAGACCGGGCCAGAACAGCGACCAGTTGACCGGGTTGACGTGGATGACGCCGAAGTAGTTGCCGTTGCCATAGACCGAGACGGCCATGAGGCCGCCGAGCACGATGGCGGCCATGATGAGGCCGGTGCTGCGCTGCTCGGGCCGGCGTGTCAGTTCCTCGATGGCGAACATGATGCCGCCCAGTGGCGTATTGAAGGCGGCCGCGATGCCGGCCGCACCGCCGGCGACGAGCAGGCTCTGGTCGGACACGCCGCTGTTCTGCGGCAGCCAGCGGCGCGCGCTGTGCATGACGCCGGCCGCAATCTGCACCGAAGGCCCCTCGCGCCCCAGCGAGAGCCCGCCCAGCAGGCCCCAGGCCGTGAGCACCATCTTGGCGACGGTCAGGCGCAGCGAGACGTAGACATGGCGCACCGAGGCACCCAGACCGGGCGTGAGCGCGGCCATGACCTGCGGTATGCCCGAGCCCGCCGCGCCCGGCGCGAACTTGCGCGTGAGCCAGACGATGGCCGCGGTGCACAGCGGCGTCCAGATCAGCGGGGACCACCACTGCCAGGCCGCAAGTTCATGGAAGAGATCCTGCGCGCGCTCGCTGAGCCAGGTGAAGACCACCACGGTCAGGCCGGAGAGCACGGCAAAGGTCAGGACCACGGCACGCGTCATCCACGGGCGCCAGTCGTACAGCTCCTTGCGGAACGAACTCTGGACGTCGGGATGGGAACGCATGCGCTGGGTCTGGTGGAGTCAGGAGGGCCGGGGGTACGCGACCATCATACAAGCCGCGCATTGCAGCATGCAAAAGATGTGCCCGGGGACGAGCGAGCAGATGTGCCCCTGCGCCGCAAGGCTTGGTCTCAGCTGGTCAGCTGCTACCGGGCATGCGCCCGGCATCGGCCTGAGGGCCGACCAAGCTTTGTAGTTCCGGCATCACATGGCCTTTGGCCATATGAGCCTACACTGAAAGGCATGGTCTCAACTTGTCAGTTGAGACCATGCCTTTTCCAGCCGCTTGATGCTCACCGGCTGTGGGGTGCGCAGCTCCTGCGCAAAGAAGCTCACGCGCAGTTCCTCCAGCAGCCAGCGGAATTCCTGCAGGCGCTCGTCCATGACGCCCTTGCGTTCGGCGACGAGACGCCAGTAGCGCTGCTCCTGCGGGCGCAGCTCGGCCAGGCGCGCGGCGTCGCGGGCGGGGTCGGCGCGGTACTTGTCCAGGCGCAGGGTGATGGCCTTGAGGTAGCGGGCGTAGTGCTGCAGCTGCGGCCAGGGGGTCAGGGCCAGGAAGCGCTTGGGGCACAGGCGCTGCAGCTGCTGCGTGCAGTCGGCCGTGGCCTCGGGCGCGTTTTTTGTGTCCTTGATCTTGCGGGCGGCGGCGGCGTACTCGGTGAGGATGACCCCGGCCAGGCGCGCAACCTCGTTGGCGATCAGCGTGAGGCGCCCTCTTCCCTCTTCGAGCCGCTTCCTGAAATCGAATTCATGGGCGGGCAGCGGGTCCAGCAGGAAGGCGCGCTCCAGCGCCACGTCGAGGATCTGCGCGCGCAGTTCCTCCATCGTGCCCAGCGGCATATAGGCCACGGCCATCTTCTGCAGATCCGGGATGTTCTTCTCGAGGTATCTGAGCGCGTCCTTGATCTGCAGCGCAAAGAGGCGGCGCAGACCACCCCGGTGCCTGGCGGCCGCGACCTCGGGTTCGTCGAAGACCTCGATGCTCACGGCGTCGTTCAGGTCGATCAGCGCGGGGAAGCCGATCAGCGTCTGGCCGCCCTTGCGGATTTCCATGAGCTCGGGCAGCTCGCCGAAGGTCCAGGCGGTGTAACGTAGATCAGCAGGAGTGGCAGGCGTGCTCTTTTCCGTTCGCCCTGAGCTGGTCGCAGGGCTCTTATTGCCCTGGGCTTCGACAGGCTCAGCTCGAACGGGCGTGGGCTGAGCTTGCGGCGCGAGCTTGAGCCCGGCCAGGGCCTGGAAGGCCCCTCGCGCCTGTGTGCCGAGTTCGGCCTTCAGGGCACCGAGGTTGCGCCCATGCCCCAGCTGGCGGCCGTGCTCGTCCACCACGCGGAAGTTCATGAACAGGTGCG
>CAMLNH010000230.1 GCA_946481355.1 uncultured Curvibacter sp. | reverse complement strand
TGCTGCCCGTCAGCGGGGCCGACTGGCCCACGATCCAGGCGTTCTGCGCCTGGGCGCCGAGGCCCAGGGCCAGCAGCAGGGCGGCCAGGGCCGGGCGACGGAAGATGGAAGTTGTCATGTGGTGTCTCCCCTTGGGGGTATGTGGGACGCATCGTCGCCCAGGATGTGTTTCAGGACTAGGCCTGAAACAGCAACACCTGTGTGCAGGTGTACGAAGGTGTAAGCGGATGTCAGTTGCGCAGCTTGCCGCCACGCGTGACCATGCCCAGTTCCACGTACTTGCTGCCGTGGTTCTGGTCCGGGGCGTAGCTGACCGTGAAGCCGCCGGTATCGTAGCTGCCCAGATTGCGCAGGGCAGTCAGCAGAGCCCGGGCGTCGCCCGGGCGCTTGCTGCGGCGCATGGCCTCGGCCAGCACCTTGGCGCCGATGCAGCCCTCCAAGTGCGTGCTGTTCATGGGCTTGGAGACACCACTGTCCTTGAGCATCTGGGCACATTCGCGCACCACGGGCAAGGAGGCCGCGGTGTTGGGCACCACCTGCGAGATCGAGACGCCGGCGGCTGCATCACCGGCCGCGTCGATGTACTGCTGCGCGCCCACGAAGGACAGGCTGGACATGGGCACGAAGAGGCCCTGGGCCACGAGGCGCTTGGTGATCTCGGCCGCGGCGCCCGAGAGCACGGTGTTGATGATGACCTCGGGCTTGAGCGCGATCAGCTGGGTGAAGCGTGCATCGTCGATCTTGGCGTTGCGCTCCAGCGAGAAGGCCTTGGGCGTCTTGCCCTGGCGTGCGAGGTAGTCGCGGACCACACCGAAGTTCTGTTTGCCGACCTCGTCGTCGTAGTGCACGACCACCACTTCCTTCATGCCCAGACCGGTCCAGAAGGCCAGCATCTTTTCGAGCTCGTCGCCATAGGAGGCGCGCAGCGTGTGCACCACGGGGCTGGGCTTGCGCACGGGGTTGGCGCCGGAGAAGGGGGCGAAGAAGAGCACGCCGGCCTTCTCGGCCTGGGGCATGGCGTCTAGGCTCAGCGTGGCCGAGGCGTAGCCGAAGAGGGCGACCAGACCGCGGGTCTGCAAGAGCTTGGTGGTGTTCTCGCCGGCGACCTTGCGCTGGTTCTGGTCATCGAGCGTGAGCAGTTCGACGGGCGCACCGGCCACGCCGCCCTGGGCGTTGACGGCCTTGAAATAGGCCAGGGCGCCATCGCGGATGTCCTGGCCGAAGGCGGCGTTGCTGCCCGTCAGCGGGGCCGACTGGCCCACGATCCAGGCGTTCTGCGCCTGGGCCGTGCCGAGGAGAAGTCCCAAAGAGCCCAACAACGCATAAATATAAATACTTGTACGCATAAGCAATCACTCATAGAAGTGCCGCCGAACTTGCGACTGACTTATATGGTGGCAGCTGTTGCGGCTTTAGGCGATAGCGTTTTCACTTATGAAGGTGTCAACCTGTTGCTCGGTGTATCCAAACTCTCTCATCAATTCCCGCGTGTGCTGCCCCAGCAAAGGCGCGGGGCGCGTGATTTGTGCCGGCGTGGCGGAGAAGTGGATGGGGCAGCCCAGGGCGCGAGTCGCGCCGGCCTGCGGGTGTTCCAGTTCCACCACCATGCCGCGGGCCAGGGTCTGCGGATGGGTCAGCGCCTCGCCCACGGTGTGCACCGGGCCAGCGGGTACGCCCGCAGCGTCGAAGGCGGCCTGCCAGTGTGCGCGGGTCTGGGTACGCAGCACGCCATTCATCAGCGTCACGAGTTCATCCAGATGCGCCATGCGGTCGCGGTTGCTCGCAAAACGCGGATTCTCGCGCCACTCCGGGTGGCCCAGCACCTCGGCGATGCGCTCCCAGTTGGCCTGGTTGGCGCCACCGATGTTGATCCAGCCGTCACTGGCCTCGAAGGCCTGGTAGGGCGCGGTCAGCACATGGGCCGAGCCCGTGGGGGTGCTGGACTTGCCGGTGGCGAAGAAGATGGCCGCATGCCAGTAGAGCTGCTGCAGGGCCGCGTCGCTGAGCGAGGTATCGACGATCTGACCTTCGCCCGTCTTGAGCTTGTGCACATAGGCCGCGACGATGCCCAGGGCACCCAGGATGCCGGCGTTCATGTCCGAGACTGCGTTGCCCGTCTTGGCCGGCGGCCGGCCCGGTTCGCCCGTGATGGACATCAGCCCCGCGAAGCCCTGGGCGATCAGGTCGAAGCCGCCCTTGTCGGCATAGGGGCCGGTGCGGCCGTAGCCCGTGATGGCGCAGTAGATCAGGCCCGGATTCGCAGCCCGGAGCATCTCGTAGCCCAGGCCCAGCTTGTCCATGGTGCCGCCGCGAAAGTTCTCCACCAGCACATCCGAGTCCTGCACCATGCGCAGCAGGATGGCCTTGCCATCGGCGTGCTTGAGGTCGATGGCCAGCCCGCGCTTGTTGCGGTTCATCATCATGAAGGGCGCGGAGACACCGTTGATCGCCGGATCGCGATAGCCCCGCGCGTCATCGCCGCCCGGCAGCTTCTCGACCTTGATCACGTCCGCACCCATGTCGGCCAGCAGCTGGCCGCAGGTGGGGCCGGACATGATCTGCGTGAGCTCCAGCACACGCATGCCGGCCAGGGGCCCCGTTTTCTTCTCGCTCATCACTGTCCTTTCCACACGGGGGCGCGTTTGGCGACAAAGGCCTGCACGCCCTCACGGAAGTCGGCGCTGCCATAGGCCGCGCGGATCAGGTCCGCGTCGGCGGGCAACTGGCTCAGCGCGAGCCGGCGCAGGCCTTCCTTGCTGACACGCTGCACGACCGGGGCCAGCGCGGCGAGCTTGTGCACCAGGTTTTGTGCGGCCGCGTCGATGTCTTCGGGGGCGGCGACGGCCTGCAGGCAGCCGCAGGCCAGGGCTTCGTCGGCGTGGATCATCTCGGCAAGCAGCAGCATGCGGCGCACGCGCTGGGCGCCCCAGACCGATTGCAGGCGCGCGAGGTTGGCCATGGACAGGCAGTTGCCCAGCGTCTTCGCAATCGGCACGCCGAATTTCGCCGAAGGCGTGGCGAGGCGGAAGTCGCAGCCCGTGGCCAAGGCCAGCCCGCCGCCCACGCACCAGCCCTCGACCACGGCCACCGTGGGCATGGGCAGGCTGCTGAGCAGGTCCATGCAGGCGTCGATCTTCTGCTCGTAGGCCACGCCATCGGCACCGCCCTGGACCCCCTTGCCGAAGGCCTGGAACTGCGCGATGTCGGTGCCGGCCACAAAGGCTTCGCCACCGGTGCCGCGCAAAGTCACGACACGCACCGAGGCATCCGTCTGCAGCTGGCGGCAGATCGCCATCAGCTGCTCGTACATGGCCCAGGTCATGGCGTTTCGCGCCTGGGGGCGATCGAAGAGCACCGAGGCCACGCCGGCCTCGATGCGCAGTTGCACGGCACCGTCGCTCATCACCGGCCTCAGCGATAGAAGTAGTCGACCAGGAACATGGGCACGGCCGGCACATAGGTCACGAGCATCAGCAGCGCGAACAGCACCCCGATGAAGGGCAGGTTCACGCGTGTGACCTTCCACATGTCGGCCTTGGCGATGGAGCAGGCCGTCATCAGCACGCTGGCCACCGGCGGGGTCTGCTGGCCGATGCCCAGGTTCAGCGTGACGATCAGGCCGAAGTGCACCGGGTCGATGCCCACGGCGTTCACCAGCGGCATCACGATGGGCACCACCAGGATGATGGCCGCCGCCGAGTGCAGGAACAGGCCGGCCAGCAGGAAGAACACGTTGAGGATGCCCAGCACCGCGTACCTGTTGTCGGTCACCGAGGAGATCCACGTGGCCAGTCCCTGCGGGATCTGCTGCTCCGTCAGCAGATGACCCAGCAAGGCAGAGGCAGCCACCAGCAGCATCACCACGGAGGTTTGGATGCCGCCTTCGACCATGCACTCGTAGAGGTGCTTGAAGTTGAGCTCGCGGTAGATCACGCCGCCGATGAAGAGCGCGGCCAGCACGGCCAGCGCCGCGCCTTCGGTGGCCGTGACCACGCCGCCGAAGATGCCGCCCAGGATGATCATGGGCAACAGAAAGGCCCAGGCCGCATCCTTGAAGGTCGAGCGCAGCTTGGACCAGCTGAACACTTCCTCGACGGGGTAGTTGTAGCGCTTGGCATACCAGTAGGCCAGGGCCATCATGCCGCCGCCGCCCAGGATGCCCGGGATGATGCCGGCCACGAAGATCTGCACCACCGAGGCCTCGGCCATCACCGCGTACAGGATCATGGGGATGGAGGGGGGGATGATGATGGCCAGCGTGGCGGATGACGAGGTGACCGCCGCGGCAAATTCCTTGGGGTAACCCTTTTTCTCCATGGCCGGGATCAGGATCGAACCCATGGCGGCCACGTCGGCCACGGCCGAACCCGAGATCTCGGCAAAGAACAGCGAGGTGCCGATGTTGACCATGGCCAGGCCGCCCTTGATGAAGCCGAAACAGGCCGAGGCAAAGGCGATCAGGCGGCGCGACAGGCTGGACGAGTTCATGATGGCACCGGCCAGGATGAACAGCGGGATCGACAGCAGCGGGAAGCTGGTGGCGCCGGTGAACAGGGTGATGGCCGCGCTCAGCAGCGACTCCATGCCGCCATGGAACACCATGGCCACCATGGCGACCACGCCCAGTGCAACGGCGATGGGGACGTTGATGAGGATGAGGGCCAGCAGGCCCAGGAACATGAAGAGGGAGGTCATTTCTGCATCACCTTCGCGAGTTCTTTTTCAAGCTCCGCCTTTTCCGCGTCC